>CATMOP010000234.1 GCA_950072225.1 uncultured Nitrospina sp. | reverse complement strand
CGATGTGATTGTAACGGAAGGTGGATTTGCTGTGACCGAACTGGACTCGGTTCCCGGAGGATTCGGCCTGACAGCTGAGCTCATGTCCCTTTATAAGGACCCTTCATGGCAGATTGTTGGCGGCAACGAGGGCGGGATCCCGACCCTGTTTTACAAAATGGCTGCCTCTCTCGCCAAAGAGGAAAAACCCTGTGTCGCCATTGTCGTTTCGGATGAGGCTCAAGACTATCGTAGCGAGATGGAATGGCTTGCAACCCTGTTAAATAAAAAGGGTTTGCCGGTCTACACGGTTCACCCCAAAGAGGTTCAGTTCCGTGAAGAGGGCTTGTTCATCCAGGATGCGGGAAAATGGCTTCGGGTCGATGTCCTGTATCGTTTTTTCGAGTTATTTGACCTCAAAAATATCCCAAAATCCGAGTTGCTGATGTATGCGGCAAAAAAAGGACAGGTCATAACCACTCCTCCTTATAAAACCTGTTTGGAAGAAAAACTCAGTTTTGCATTGTTCCATCATCCTTCCTTGAAACCGGATTGGGAAAAAGCCTTGGGTTCTGAAACTTTTGACACCTTATCTCATCTAATTCCTGAAACCTGGATACTGGACTCCCGCTCAATGCCTCCTTATGGAGTGATCCCGGGATTGGAGTTGAAAGGCTCTCCGGTTCAGGATTGGCAAGAATTGATGGGTTTGACCCAAAAGGAACGGGAAATGGTGATCAAGCCTTCAGGTTTCTCGCCGGAATCATGGGGAAGCCGGGGGGTGGTGGTAGGGCACGATGTTTCCGGGGAGGTATGGCAGGAAACTCTGACGAAAGGTTTGCAAGGATTCCCCGACCAAACTTCGATTTTACAGAAGTTTTACAAGGGAAAACGGGTACCGGTTTCCTATCTGGACCAAAACTCGGGCAAAATGGAAACGATGCAGAGCCGGGTGCGGCTGACACCTTATTATTTTGTGGTGGAAGGCACCACTCATCTGGCGGGCATTCTGGCTACACTTTGTCCACAGGATAAAAAGAAAATTCACGGAATGGCGGATGCGGTGATGATGCCTTGCGCCATAAAAAATTCAAGGTGATTTTTAAGCGATGAGGCTCTATAACTTAGATGGATGCGGTTACTGCTCAATGGTTAGAGATGTTCTGGCTCAAATGAGTCTGGAATATGAAAAAGTTGACGTGCCGTGGCCCCATCAACAACGCAAGGAAGTTTACGAAATATCGGGGCAAACTACCGTCCCGGTTTTGGTGGATGGAGATACCATCCTTGACGATGAATATGAGATCATTGACTATCTGAGAAAGACCTATCCGGTTAATTCTTAAACTCCCATAAAGTAAGGAAAAAACATGGAGCCTTGGCAAAAACAACTCAGCCAGAGCGCGGTGAAGATTGAAGACCTGCCGTTTATTCCCAAATCACCTGCATATCGGGAACGGCTTAAGAAAGTGGGAGAACTCTATCCCATACGAATCAATTCTTATTTCTTGAATCTCATTCAAGGTCCCAATGACCCTTTATGGAAACAAGTGGTCCCCACCATCGAAGAGTTGGACGACTTTATCGAGGGAGAAGCCCTGTTCTCCGACCCGCTTAATGAGGAAGGCGACATGCCCGTCCCGGAACTGGTTCACCGCTATCCGGACCGGGTACTGTTAATGATCAACAATCAATGCCCTATTGTCTGCCGATTCTGCACGAGAAAACGTAAAATCGGTTTTCCCGGAATCGTCACACGCGAAACTCTGCGGCAGGGTATTGAATACATCCGCAATAATCCTGAAATCCGTGATGTGGTCATGTCCGGTGGAGACCCTCTTCTCGTCCCGGATAAAGAACTCGACCGGATCCTCGGTGAATTACGGTCCATCCCGCATCTGGAAATTATTCGCATAGGCACGCGGGTTCCCGGAACTTTGCCGGCCAGGATCACGGAAAACCTTTGCTCAATATTGAAGAAATATCATCCCCTTTATTTCAACATGCATTTTAACCACCCAGCGGAGATCACTCCCGAAGTGGAAAAAGCCTGTGCAATGCTTGCCGACGCGGGAATTCCCCTAGGCAGTCAGACCGTTCTTTTAAAAGGAGTCAATGATAACTCAGAAGTCATGAAAGGGTTGATGCTGAAATTACTGAAGAACCGCGTCAAGCCCTACTATATTTATCAGGCCGATATGACAGAGGGAACAGACCATTTCCGCACATCTGTACAAAAAGGACTCGACATAATAAAAGACCTCATGGGCCACACTTCAGGGATGGCGGTTCCTTATTTTGTTATTGATGCCCCGGGCGGAGGCGGTAAAGTAAGACTGCTCCCCAACAGTGTCATCGAACACAACGAACATGAAGTGGTGATCACCAATTACGAAGGTAAGGTGTTTCGCTATCAACAGCCTAATGGCAAAAATGGATCCTCAAACGGAAACTCCAAAAGTAAATCGAATCTCCAAAAACAGGATATGTGCCAACTGCCTGCCTGAACAAACCCTGTTATAAACACTCCTTCCAGCAATTTTGACTTCCTGATAGAATCATTCCACTAGGCGTGGGGCCGACTAGCAATGGCTCGTTGAGCCGAGTAAATATTTGCCGCATGTGATATCTCTTTCACAAACTTCATGCCCTGCAAGGGTAGGGTAAAGATATTGCAATTTATACCCCTTCGGGGCATGAAAGCTAAGGACGAATACCACGCCGGCGGAGGTTCTCTGCCCCCCTTCGTAGACGGGGAAGCTTCAATGGACTCCTTTTTTTAAAGTACCCGCTTCGAGGCAGGAAGCAAATGAAAAATACCACAGGGGCTGGGGTGATTTACAACTAAAATATGCAGGCCGGGAAATGTATTTGCCAAAAATCAGAGAAGCAAACGTCAATGCATGCTAATTCGGCTAGCAGACTCCGGAATGGGCACCTGCAAATTCTTAAACACTTTTTTCATGACCTCCCAACCTGAGAGCAGTGAAACGGCATGTTGCAGTTGATTGTCCTTAACCAGATCTTCGTTGATAGAGGCTTCTTCAGCTTCTTCTTTCTCAACCTGGCTTTCCTCTTCATTTTCCTCTTTCACTACATCACCAATACTGCTTTTACCCTTCAAATGTTTTTTTAAATCCTTTTCACGCAAAAATCTTCTGAGCCGGGTCTTTTCTTCTGGTTCTTTTTCTTTTTCATCGTCCCCTTCCAATTCTTTGGGGAGTTTTCTCTCAATAATGATATCAGGCTCAATTCCATTTTCCTGGATCACTCGGCCACTGGGGGTGTAGTAACGGGCCGTTGTTAAGCGCAAGGCGGACCCATCACTAAGTGGTATGATCGTTTGAACCGATCCTTTCCCAAAAGTAGGTGTGCCTAAAATAATGGCCCGGTTCAAATCCTGCAAGGCACCCGCAACAATCTCCGAGGCACTGGCACTCCCACTATTAACCAAAATAATTAGAGGGTAAGAAACGCCCGCCACCTTATCATGGCTGGTAAACCGCATATTCTGTTCGTCCGAGCGGCCTTTTGTATAGACAATAAGATTTTCCCGGTTTAAAAACCGATCTGTCACTTCAACAGCTTGATTCAACAACCCACCAGGATTGTTCCTAAGATCCAAGATCAACTTGGATATTTCCTTTTTCTCAAGTTCAGCCAGGGCTTTATCCAGATCCACACTGGTATTTTTTGAAAAACTGCGAATTTTGATATAACCAATGTCTTTTTTATAAAGTTTATGAACAACACTCCGGACTTTAATAATGGCCCGAACAATAGTAAATTCTTTAGGGGCTTTGAAAGAATCCCTGAAAATGGTGATGGTAACAGGAGAACCGGTTTCCCCCCTCAGTAGGGAGACCGCATCCTGAAGTGTCATATCAAGGGTTGACTCCTCTTCAATTTTGATAATTTTATCGCCCGCTTTAATTCCCACCTTAAAAGCCGGAGTTTCTTCAATCGGTGAAATGACGGTAAGGACACCATCCCGAATACTGATTTCGATGCCCAATCCACCAAATTTCCCAGTAGTCTCCACCTGTATTTCCTTATACGATACGGGTGTTAAATAGGAGGTATAGATCGGAA
>CATMOP010000233.1 GCA_950072225.1 uncultured Nitrospina sp. | reverse complement strand
CCCAAGGCTTCCAAGACCTATTAAAAAAGTGTGCCGCCAAGATAGAAGTCATAGCCGGCACGGCGACCGCCGGGATCCCTCATGCCACCACTCTCGCAGACCACCTTCAGCTCCCGTTAATTTATGTTAGATCTGCGACCAAAACCCATGGCATGGGCAACCAGGTTGAGGGGCTTCTCTATAAAAATCAGCAGGTGATAGTCATCGAGGACCTGATTTCAACAGGTGGAAGTGCGGTCAACGCCGTAACAGCCATCCGTGAAGCAGGAGGCATTGTGAACCATTGTTTCAGTATTTTCAGCTATGGTCTCACCGAAGCCACAGATAAATTTAAAAGCATATCCTGCGGAATCCACTCTATTCTAGATTTTTCCGAATTGCTTAAAGTGGCTTTATCTAACCAAAACCTATCCACAAATGAAATTGAAACACTTCGATCCTGGCAAAAAGCCCCCTTTAAGTGGGCGGAAAATAATGGCTTTTAAACTACTACAGCGTATTTTTAAGCCAGCGTGACGCTGGACCCGACTAGCTATAATTTTCTCTGGCGAGCAAATAACATTGTGCCTTTTATAGTCCCCCAAGTATTCCTGAAAGCGTAGCCTTGTCCTTCCCGCTTTAACTGGGCATGAATGCTATTGACAAAGTTCCCCTTTAATAATATTATGCCTCTCTCGAAATGGGGCCTATCCTGAACAAAAAAATTACTGTTGATCGTTATAAAATAAGGCTTCCCAGCTTTTCTTGATTAAATTATTCCGGAATTTCTATTGCAGAAAATCCGGTTTCAATTTGCAAAATTTATTGGAGGTTTGTTTAGATGCCTAAATTAGAGTTAGGTCCTATTGGTTTACTCCCCCCTTCCGCTGCGGCCATGGGTATTTTCCAGCCTGAAAAAGGTTCAGGAATGGATTTGGTTGAGGGAAAGCATGTTCCAACCGATGAGGCGATTAAAAAAGCCGCGCATGAATTGTTGACCCGCCGCAACCCAACCATTTTTCCCGGACCAATGATTGTTTGGGGATGGAATGATGAAACCATTCATAAAGCAGAATTGGCAATGGAACTGGTCAAAGAAGTTCCCGGCATGAATATAATCCCGATGCCCGACTACCGGCCCATTTATCCTAAAATTGACCCCGAAGCTGTAATGAATCCCTGCCATCCGAATCTGACCATTCAGCATAATAAAATTCATACATGTATTTTTATTGGAGTGCACTGCCATTTCGCAAATGTGACCCTAAAAATGATCCGGGCAAATACCAATTGCTACACCATGGCATTTTGTGCATACGATGGCCATGAAGATGCTCTTCTTTCCTTAAGGGATTTGGACGGTCCCAAATTGCAAAAAGTAACGGAGGCAATTCGCCAAGCCAAAAAAGATGGTGTAGAACCTTGGGGCCTGAGCAAGGTAGGAAAAGAGGAACTAGAAGAGACCGCTGCCAGAAAAGCCCGTGAAAAAGCTCCTCCGAAGGGAGAAACAACTTTGTTTATGGCAGAATTGGAGCAAGGCTTGGATGAAAACGCAGAGTAAGATACATATTTTTTAAATTTAAATAGAATTACATTCCCAAAAAGTCCGCTTAAATTAAGCGGACTTTTTTTTGCTCCATGTTCAGCTGGTTACCAGATAGTTTAATTGACCCATAAACTTTTACTTTGACACAGCTATATAATCAATTATTCTGTGTAATGCCAACCAAAAAAATTTGCATGCTGCTATTTAATGGATTCATGTGTCTGGCTTGCTAAACCGAGGTGAATTTTCCTTTCGCTTAAAAGGAGGTCTTTGTGCGCGCACTGGTTATTGATGACTCCAGAGCCATCAGATTGATTCCTGGACAAATTCTTAAAGCTCTTAAAATTGAGGTAAATTTAACCCGCATCTGAGATTCAGCAAGAATTAGAATAATCTGTTTATTTGCAATAACTTATAATAACCCCAGCGGCCAAAATCCTTGCAAAAATTAAGCATAAATCTTCTCATCTCGGCTTGACATTGCTGAGAATGGGTCTTATTTAACTTACAGAATTGTAAAGAGATAGCACCCATTTACTCAAACCAGTAAATGCATTTATAAAAACAAGGAAAGGATTAAAAGTCATGGGAAAAATCGTAGGCATAGATCTGGGCACCACCAACTCCGTGGTCGCCGTAATGGAAGGAAGCGAACCTAAAGTAATCCTCAATGAGGAGGGAAACAGAACCACCCCTTCCGTAGTTGCGTTCACCAAAGAGGGTGAGATACTTGTGGGCCAAGTGGCGAAAAGGCAGGCCATCGCTAATCCGGATAACACGATTTTTTCCATTAAACGTTTCATGGGCCGGTCCCTCAACGAGGTGTCGGAAGAAATGAAAATGGTTCCTTACGAGGTCATTCAGGGATCCAAAAATGAAGTACGCATAAAAGCCGGTGACAAGTCTTACACTCCACCCGAAATATCAGCCATGATACTGCAAAAACTGAAAAAATCCGCAGAAGCTTATCTCGGCCAACCGGTTACAGAAGCCGTTATTACTGTACCGGCCTACTTCAATGATGCTCAACGCCAGGCAACCAAAGATGCCGGTAAAATAGCGGGATTGGAAGTAAAACGGATTATCAACGAACCCACCGCCTCGGCACTGGCTTATGGGCTGGACAAGAAAAAAGACCACACCATTGCTGTTTATGACTTCGGGGGTGGTACTTTTGATATTTCAATTCTTGAAGTTGGAGACAGTGTCGTCGAAGTTAAAGCCACAAACGGGGATACCCATCTTGGCGGCGATAATCTGGACCAGCGTGTTATCAACTGGCTGGTAGATGAGTTTAAGAAGGCACATGGTATTGATCTTTCCAAAGATAATATGGCCCTGCAAAGGCTGAAAGAAGCGGCCGAAAAAGCCAAAATGGAACTGTCAACCACCAATGAGACTGATATCAACCTTCCCTTCATCACTGCAGATGCAGGAGGCCCCAAGCATCTCAACATGAAACTTTCAAGAGCGAAGTTTGAATCCATGGTGGATGACCTGCTGGAAAAATCCAAGGGTCCCTGTCTCCAGGCATTAAAGGATTCCGGAGTGAAAGCGGACCAGGTTCATGAAGCAGTTCTGGTCGGTGGCTCAACCCGGATCCCGAAGGCACAGGAACTGGTTAAAAACCTTTTTGGGAAAGAACCCCATCACGGTGTTAATCCGGACGAAGTGGTTGCCCTAGGTGCAGCGGTTCAGGCAGGTGTCCTCTCCGGCGATGTAACAGACATCCTTCTTCTTGATGTCACTCCACTTTCTCTCGGAATCGAAACTCTGGGAGGGGTTACCACAAAACTGATTGAGCGCAATACCACTATCCCTACCCGCAAAGCAGAAACCTTTTCAACCGCAGCGGACAACCAGCCCACGGTAGAAATTAATGTTATTCAGGGAGAACGGGAAATGGCAAATGATAACCGGTCTCTCGGGAAATTCCATCTGGACGGAATCCCACCAGCACCGCGAGGCATACCGCAAGTTGAAGTGACCTTTGACATAGATGCCAATGGCATTATTCATGTCACTGCCAAGGACAAGGGCACCAATAAGGAACAAAAGATCACCATAACCGACTCAACCGGTTTGAGCGAAGACGAGATCGAGCAAATGGTGAAAGACGCTGAAGCCAATGCCGAGGCGGATAAAGAAAGAAGGGAAAAAATTGATGTTAAAAACCAGCTCGACTCGGTGATCTACAGCACGGAAAAAACCATGAAGGAGAACAAAGACAAGCTCAAAGAGGAGGATATCAAAGAAGCCGAAGGCATCGTTGAAGAAGCCAAGAAACACCTCGAAGGCGAAATACCAGCTATGAAAGAGCAGGTCGAAAAAGTCAATGAGGTTGCCCACAAACTGGCTCAGACCATGTATTCCCAAACCCAGGAGCAAGGCGAAACATCCGATGGCGGCGAAACATCCGATGGCGGCGAAACATCCGAAAGTACAGATGCTGACTCCGGCAACGAGAACAAGTCTGACGATGACGTAGTCGATGCAGAGTTTGAGGACGTCGGGAAAAAATAGTATCATCCAATCGCGTGCCCTCGAATT
>CATMOP010000232.1 GCA_950072225.1 uncultured Nitrospina sp. | reverse complement strand
TGCGAAATATTGTAGATGACGTCATAGAAATTTTTGGGAAAAAGGATCTCGGAAACCCGAGGAACCATAATCATTGACAGTCTTCCCGCTTTGCATACCGAAGACTTTCAAATGAGGGAATTATTTCAAAACCTGATTGGCAACGCCCTCAAATATCATAGGGAAGGGGTTTATCCCGTTATCAAAATAAAAAGTTGTCAAATGGAAAACCAACATTGGAAAATTACAGTTGAAGATAATGGTATTGGATTTGATGAAAAGCACAAGAATAAAATTTTTTCTCCGTTTCACCGATTACACGGACGTAGTGCTTATGAAGGAACGGGCATGGGACTTGCCATTTGCAAGAAAATCGTTGACCGTCACCGAGGAACCATCACGGCCCAAAGCACACCGGAGAAAGGTTCCACATTTATTATCATATTGCCGGGAAACGTGGTTGCCAACACAACAAATCACCAAACTCCATAATCAAATAGCCCTAAATATTTCCTCCTGAAAAATTGCAGAGAAGTCTTCAAATAGGGCAATTTCTGATAAAAAATCCTCACACCCAACATTAAAAAATTTTAATGTCAGATTAATACTTCTTTAATATTAATTTCATATAATTTGTATAGTACTTTTCTCCTCTTTATTGGGGGAAGCGAGCCCGGTGCCATGATCAGGTCTTTCCCCCATCTCCTCCACATTAGGGGAACAGGCGGTTTGCCAAGACCGCCTGTTCCCCTTTTGCTTTTCTACGACCAGAAATTTTGAAACCCAACATATTTAAAGAAGCATCTAAATGAATACCAAGCCTTCTTGTTCGGAGATGAGCCGTGAAATTTCGATTTCTCATGTGCCCCCCGGATTATTTCGGGGTGGAATATAGCATTAATCCCTGGATGACCGGTAATCTGGGGAACATTGACCCTGAGAGGGCCAAAAAACAGTGGCAAAGCTTGTTCGGATCCTTATCTAATTTTGCTGAGATAGAACTGCTGAGACCTCTCCCCCATTTACCAGATATGGTATTTACTGCCAATGCTGGCTTAGTCAGGGAGGATGCATTTATTCCCAGCCATTTTAAACATCCAGAACGGCGCCAGGAAGAAACCCATTTTAGAAAATGGTTTCTCATGAAAGGTTACCGCCTTGCTGATTTTACCGGTCCGGTCCGTTTTGAAGGAGAAGGGGATGCTCTATTTCAACCCGGGAACAACTTGTTGTGGATGGGTTACGGGTTTCGAACTGATCTACAGTCATGCAACCTGCTGAAAAAAATGTTCCCATTTCGCATTATAACGTTACAACTGGTTGACCCAAGGTTTTATCATTTAGATACCCGCTTTTACCCCTTGCCAGGGACCAGCGTAATGCTGGCTCCTGCCAAGGGGCGGGTTATGTATTATCCGGGTGCATTCAGCGAGGATTCCCTCCAATCTATTGAAGAATATTTTCCTGCCCGGGATCGTATCGAGATAAACGAAGAAGATGCCATTCATTTCGCATGTAATGCCATCGCAATTGAAAACAACCTGATTTTAAATCATGTCAGCCCCGCCCTTAAAATTAGACTGCAGACTTTAGGCTACCGGGTTATCCTTAACCCCGTGGACGAATTTTTAAAAGCTGGTGGTAGCAATAAATGCCTCGCGCTCTCTTTAACCAGCAATTAATGGAATTTTAACAAAACCCATGATACCCAGCATTGACCTAAAGAAGAGTTCATATTTCCATTGATTTAAGATACAATTGGCTGTTAATTCTTATGCATGAACGAAGTAGACCTTTGCGAATAGGGAAACCGTAATTTCTGCCAAACGGCATATTAGGGTTTATGCCAAAACAGGCCGATTATGATATAAACCAGTAATTTTTTCCGCTCCCGGTAAAACTTCCAGAAAAAACAAAACTAAAACTTATGGCTCGAAAATCGAAATACAATCTGGTTTGGATGGATCTGGAAATGACTGGCCTGGATACGGAAAAGGAAGTCATCATCGAAATCGCTACTCTGGTTACCGACAGCGAACTAAATGTTCTTGAAGAAGGACCCTGTATCGCCCTTCATCAAAGGGACGAGATTCTGGACAAAATGGATGAATGGAATACGAAACATCATAACGCATCAGGCCTGGTCAAGCGGGTTCGCGAATCCTTGATAGATCAAGAGCAGGCCGAAAAAAGAACTTTGGAATTTATCAAGAAATACTGCCCTAAAGGTACATCCCCTTTATGCGGAAACTCCATTCACCAGGACCGGAAATTCCTTTTCAAATATATGCGTGATTTGCATGATTATTTGCATTATAGAAGTATTGACGTGACTTCAATTAAAGAACTGGTAAACCGCTGGTACCCGGACGGTCCCAAATTCCCTAAAAAAAGCAATGAGCATATGGCCCTCACGGATATCCGGGAATCGCTTCAGGAGCTTGTCTTTTATCGACAACATTATTTTATCGGTCGTGAAGCGAACATTGCCCAACCCGTAACCTGAAAACCAATAATTATCCGGAAAATGAATAAAGGCACTATCATTACCCTGGTATTTCTGGCCTTCGTTGCCAGCATTTCCATTGATCTTCTGTGGACCGGCAGCAAGTATCAATGCGAAGTCTGTATCAAATACAAGGACCAGATCGTCTGCCAGAAAGTAAAAGGCATGGCCAAGGAAGACACCATCATGACGGGTATGAGCACGGCCTGTGCCAAAGTGGCAAACGGTATGACAGAGTCTCTAGAATGCCAGGCCCAGCCTCTTGAGAAAATGGAGTGCAAGGAAATTTAATCCTCCGTTTTCAATAAAAAAACTAACAAAAACAAATACCTTTGAAACCTCAAAGTATTTTCTCCCCCTCCTCTTATAAACTCTTCGGTTACAGTTTTTTAATTCTTTTTTTGAACTGGCATTAATTCGTTTCATTCCCTCCAACGTCAGGATTACCGCCTATTTTATTAACCTGGTGCTGGTGGCGGCTTTTCTGGGAATGGGAATTGGGATGATACGGGTAAAAAGGGGAAAGGATCTCACGCAAAATTTTCTTCCCTTGCTACTTTTACTGACAGGAGCTTGTGTTTATTTCAGCAATGTTCTGGTAGTCGCCCCACGCTCGGGAGAGGCTATGTATGCCCTATACCTCGATCTCTCGCCACACAGCAGGGAATGGGGAATGGTTCCGGTTGTGATCTTCTTTTTTATCCTTTCCGCCCTGCCTTTTATAGCCCTGGGTAACGCGATGGGCCGGGAGTTTAAAAACTTTCCCGCCCTCCACGCTTATGCCATCAATACTGCAGGAAGCCTTGCCGGGCTCCTGGCCTTTGCTATATTGAGCTATTTTTCCACTCCGCCTTTGCTTTGGTTTGGTCTGGGTGGTCTGCTTTTTCTTTTCCTGGCGGGGAAACAACAAAACCTTATCGTCTCAATCCTTTGCTTCGGTCTGATACTTTATCTAGTGCATAACCTTTACCAGAAAAACCATGAAATCTGGTCTCCCTATTACAAAATCAATCACTACCAAAATCCGGTTTTCACTTCCATCAATGTTAATGGTTCCCTTCACCAGTATATGATTAACTTCTCTCCGCCCCTCGACTCCCAAAGAGCTACAAACGACCAAATAAAACAGGATTACCAACTCCCTTATCGCTTCGCAAAAAACTGGGAGGACGTATTGATATTAGGAGCAGGGTCCGGAAATGATGTTCATCTGGTTCTCGAGCAGGGAGCAAAAAATGTGGATGCCGTCGAAATTGACCGCGCTATCTGGAAACTCGGCAAAGATTTAAATTACCAAAAACCTTATGATGACCCTCGGGTTCAAGTTTATATCGATGATGCCCGTGCCTTCCTTAAGAAAAGCAAAAAGAAATATGATGTCATCATACTGGGGACTCTGGACAGCCAAACCCTCTTGTCCGGCATGTCATCCATCCGTCTCGACAATTATATTTATACCGCAGAAGCCTTTCGATCTGTGCGGGAACATTTAAAACCAGAAGGGGTGATAATTTTGTATCATATGTCCCTGAACACAAGCATTCCTCTCAAGCTATCAAAAATCCTGATGGATATTTTTGGCGTTCCTCCATTG
>CATMOP010000231.1 GCA_950072225.1 uncultured Nitrospina sp. | reverse complement strand
ATCATCGATGGACGCACAATGAGTTCCCACATGTTCTGATAGTCTGATCTTCATCGCTTATCTTTTCCTTCAAATGTGACTTCTATACTGCTGTTCCCTTTAATGATACCTCTGCAATCTGAATAAACTCCCGCAATAATTTCATATTTTCGGTTATTTTTGCTATGCAGAGGTCAAATTCGCACTCATTCTACCGATAAGTTGTTATAATTTAATGTCTAACTTTATTTTATCCCAATAATGCAAAACATTGCTTTAAAAAGACACTCTGGCCGTTCGGCTGTTCCCTGCATGGAAGGAACCTTTTTCATCGGAATCTTGCTTTTGTAATGTTTCCTTCTCTTTTCTCCTGCCCAGGCCCAGGATTTCAAACCCGAAAAATTTGACAAAAGCCTCCTTAATGAATCTTTGGCAGAACAGGAAATTCTGCGGGAAGAAATGGAGCAAATTCGCCTGGAGATGCAACGCATCATGGAAGAAATAAAGTTAGCGATGAAAGAAGAGGCCTTAAATTGAAGGCCGAACTGCAGGGGCTACAACTGGGAACCAAAGCAATTCAGAAAGAACTTCTGGGGATCCTGGAAAAGTCCAAAAATGATTTTCTCGCAGGCAAAGAAGAAATGAAGAGGGAACTGCAAAAGATGCGCGTGGAAGCCAAATCAATGACTCAAGAGATAAAACAAGTTCTTCAGGATCAAAAGGCAATCTGGCAACAGGAAACCACGGCACTTAAAGATTCTCTGGTGGACGCCCGGAAGGAAATGGACTCTGCAAAGGCGGATTCGGTGGAAATACTTCAGTCAAGCCGTTCGGCCCTCAGCGATTTAAAAGAGGAATAGAACCTGGCCTTGGAAGATTCACGGGCTCAATCAAATGCGGCGTTGTTCGAGGCCAGAAATACCCTCAAAGAAAGCCAACGAGAATACCAGGAAGAATCAAAAAGTGTCGCCAGGGATCTTTTTGCTGGCATGAACGTGGCAAAGAAAACCATGCGAAGAGGGCAGAAAGCTCAAAGACGGGATGCTAAACATTCTAATCGGAAAGTTTTGGCAGCTTTGAAGATAGGTAAAAAGAAAAGAATCTCCGAATTGAAACAAGATTCGTCCCGGAAAAAATTTCGAAAGAAGAGAAATGTCCGAACTGCCCGAAAACAAATTAAAAAACAAAAACGGATCAGAAACCTCGAGAAGCGCCAAGCCGTTTTGCGCACATCCAGATCAAAGATCGCTGACCGCAAAAAAACAGAAAAACGGAAGACCGAGCGTCGAAAATCCCAAAAAAGATCGATAGTAAGAAAGAAAAAGTCGGTAGTAAGAGAGAAAAAAGTCGAGAGGAGGCTGGCTGTAAAAGCAGCTTCGGACTTGCGAAGCTCTCAGGACAAGCAGAATAAAATAAATGAAGAAACTCTGAAATCGTTGGACAGGGAATTTGATAAGGAAATCGATGTACCAGAGATAAAGGAAACTGAAAAAAAACCAGAGCAAGGAAAAGTTGTGGAAGAAGAAGCCGAAGTGGTCGTTGCTTCCTTGCCCAATACTCCAGTCAAATCTTCCGAAGAAACCCCACAAGCAAAACTCTCCCGGTTCAGTAAAAATATTTTAGGTTTAAAGAATAATTTAAAAAATAATGGCGGCAACCCTGGAACTCTGCTGGCAAAACTGGGGGAAGCTTATCTCGAAGCCCAGCGTTTTATGGATTCTCAAATGGATGATGAAGAAAAACAGAACCTACTCGATCTCTCCGAAAACGGGGATCTGGTTTTGGGAAGTTATGAACAAGCAGCCTGGGCATACAAGTTGGCCCTGAATTTCAATCACAGAAGTGCCGAAACCCACCTCAAAATCGGGAAAATATATGATGAAATGAAAGATGGGCAAAACGCACTCATGTACGCAAAATTGGCGCACCAAATCTTCAAAAGAAACCATAATTCAAGCCAAATGAAAGAAACACAGTCTTTCATTGATTTGCTGACCACAAAATATAAAAACCAATCTGAAAAAAAATGGTGCACAAAGGATAATATATCTTTTATAGTGGGTGTAACCATTTCAACTGGTTCCATTAACATTATCGACCTAGAGGTGTGACTTGGAAAAAAATCCTATTCATGAATTCATTGAACGGTTGCCCTTTTTTCAGGAATTTTCAGACGATGAAAAAGCCAAACTGGTGAATACCTTCAGAATTTTTGAAAAATATAAGGAAGGGGAAAGCGGGTCCGCTCTATTCGTGGTTCTGACAGGATCTATTCGAATTACTAAATCAACTTTGGCCCCCGTTCAGGAACCAGAAGAGGTTACCATCGCGGAACTAAAAGCCGGATCGATTTTCGGCGAAATTTCTTTGATCAGTAATCGCCCAAGAAATTCCAACGCCCTTGCCGACTCCCCGCAAGTGGTGGTCATGAAAATCACTACGGAAATCATAGAAAAATTTAACCTGAGGATTCAAAAGAAATTTCAAGCGCAGTTGATTCTGACCCTGGTTCAGAGATTGGATGATATGAATAGCAAATTTATTAAATTAAAATCCACCATCCAAAAAGACTAAAAAACTCCCATCGGGTTGCGCATCTTCCTTTACCCGACTTTTTCTCTCATTTTCAAAACCGCAAATTCCATCCCTGTCACATCCCAATATACGTTATAATTCGCTTGACGAATGAAAACCAAAGCACCAAATCACATAAGGACCCGCCCCTCAAAACCCAAAGCCATATTGGTGGGGGTTAGCATGCCGGGTATATCCTCACCCCCCGCTGAAATTTCACTGGAGGAACTGGGAAGCCTCGCTACCACCGCTCGATATGAACCGGTTGCCACATTTACTCAGCGCTTAACGGGGATTAATTCCAAAACCTTTGTGGGTAGCGGAAAAGTGGAAGAGATCAAGCTGGCTGTCGAACACCATAATCCCGAAGCGGTCATTTTTGATGAGGAACTTTCGCCCCGCCAGAACCGGGAGTTGGAAAACATCTTCAAGTGCAGGGTAATGGACCGGTCCTGGATTATCCTGGAAATTTTTAGCGATCACGCCCGAACCCGAGAGGCAAAAACCCAGGTTGAACTGGCAAGGATGAAATATGCACTTCCCCGCCTTACCCGAATGTGGGGACATCTTTCCCGGCAACGCGGCGGAATTGGCATGAAAGACGTGGGGGAAACACAGATCCAGCTGGACCGCCGAATGATCCGCAGTCAAATCAACAAGCTGGAAAAAAAGCTCGTTCAAATCGACAAGGAAAAAAAGACCCAGCGAAAAAATCGAGCAGAAACTTATAAAGTGGCATTAGTCGGTTACACCAACGCAGGGAAATCCAGCTTGATGAATTGCCTGACAGGCGCCGATACGCTGGTCGAGGATAAACTCTTCGCAACCCTGGACGCGACCGTGCGTAAGATTAAGAAAAATTTTCCCTACCCAGTATTACTATCCGACACGGTAGGACTGATCAACAAACTACCTCATGATCTAGTCGCTTCGTTTAAGAGTACCCTGGACGAGGTCCGCGATGCCAACTTGTTGATCCATGTCGTGGACCTCAGCCATCCTGAATATACCGAACAAATGCGCACCGCCAATGATCTTCTCCAGCAAATGGGTGCAGACGATATCGACATTGTCATCGCCTTTAATAAAATTGACGCCTTGCCAGATATGGAAATTCTGGATCGGGCTCTTCATGCTTTTCCCTCTTCAGTTGGCATTTCCTGCCAAACAGGACAAGGCGTTGAATCGCTCCGCCAGAAAATTATCTACCACTATGAGAAAAAACTAGTCCCTTACCGCCTCGAACTCGACCACTCTCAGGCCATCCTCGTTCAGGAAATACGGAAATTCGCCCTGGTATTAAAAGAGGATTACAACCCCGATGGGATCGTATTGAACTTGAGACTTTCTCTGGGGGCAAAAGCTAAACTAGAATTCATTTTGAAACGATCTCTAAAGACCGCAGCGGGGTAACACCCATTCTCGCCGAACCGGGCACTATTCTTTAAAGAACAATCAGTTTCGCGTGGCTGGCGGAGAGCTTCTTTTTCCCATGAGGAGCTTTGAAAAAAACTTCCAGTTTTAAATTTTCTTCCCTTCCTGAAAGGTT
>CATMOP010000230.1 GCA_950072225.1 uncultured Nitrospina sp. | reverse complement strand
TAAGGACCCACCCGTATTGCTTTTGAAGGCCAGTTGGGGGAATATTAACCGGTGAGAATATCAGGTTCCCATGTTTGAAGGATCGTTTGTTGCCATTGTGACTCCGTTCAAAAACGGAAAAATAGATGCCCCGGCCCTGCGTGGGCTGATCGAGTTTCATATAGAAAATGGAACAAACGGAATTGTACCCTGCGGCACGACGGGTGAGTCGGCCACCTTAAACCACGCTGAGCACGAAGAGGTGGTCCGCATCACCGTTGAAACCTGCAAAGGCCGGATTCCCGTTCTGGCGGGTACGGGGTCCAACTCCACCCATGAAGCAGTGGAGTTGACCCAGAGCGCTCAGAAAATAGGCGCAGATGGGGCATTGTTGCTCACTCCCTATTACAACAAGCCGACTCAAGAAGGGTTGTACCAGCATTTCTCCACTGTAGCGAAAGAGACCGACCTGCCCATTATGCTTTATAACGTTCCGAGTCGCACTGCCGTCAATATGAAACCAGGCACTGTTGCACGTTTGAGTTCTATCAAGAATATTGTTGGCATCAAAGAGGCTTCCGGCTCCCTGGTGCAGGTCAGTGAGATCATTGACTCCTGCGGGCCGGAATTTTCAGTGATCTCTGGCGAGGACGCGTTGACGTGGCCGATTCTTGCTATTGGCGGCAAAGGGGTAATCTCAGTGACTGCCAACCTTGTTCCCAGCAAGTTTGCCAAGCTGTGCCAAACCGCACGGGAAGGGGATATAGAAACGGCAAAAGCTCTGCACTATGAGTTGTTGAAGCTGAACGATATTATGTTTATCGAGACCAACCCCATTCCTGTTAAAGCCGCCTTGGCACTCATGGGCCGGATCGAAAATGAGTTTCGTCTTCCACTTTGTCCACCTACTGAGGAAAATCTGGCGCAATTAAGCACGGTGCTTAAGGCCTATTCTTTGGTGTGACTCTCTAGTGGGGGAAGCAAAAAGCGATAGCTCATTGCGTCGAGAAACCGATTGGGCGTAAAATAAATAAAGGTAACGGAGGAGGAACGTTGACCAAGATTCTTGTAATAGGCATTGCCGGACGTATGGGAAAGACCATTGCCGGATGTATTGAAGATACGGAGGGGGTGGAACTGGGCGGAGGTACCGAGCAGGCCGGAAGTCCAAACCTGGGGAAAGACGTGGGCGAAATTATCGGAATCGATAAAAAAGGCATAGCGGTCTCCGATGATCTGGGCATTGCCCTTGAGAACTGCGATGTTGTGATCAATTTCCCCCCCCCCGAATCGAGCCTGCAAACCTTGAATATTTCTGCCGGAAAGGGGAAGCCCGTGGTAGTGGGCACGACTGGATTTTCCCCAGATCAACGCAAAGAGATTGAGCAAAGCGGCCAAAAAATTCCCTGTGTGGTGGCGCCCAATATGAGCATAGGGGTCAATGTTTTGTTTAAGTTGGTTGCGGAAGCGGCACGGGTATTGGGTGACGCGTATGATGTGGAAATTGTAGAAGCCCATCACAGATTCAAAAAAGACGCGCCCAGCGGTACTGCTGTGCGTATAGCAGAAATTGTCGCCGAAACCTTGGGAAGGAACCTCGAGGAGGTCGGCGTTTATGGAAGAAAAGGAATTGCCGAGCGCTCCCCGAAAGAAATCGGTATTCACACTTTGCGGGCTGGAGACATCATCGGCGAGCATCGGGTTTTGTTTGGCGGCATGGGAGAAAATTTTGAAGTATTTCACCGCGCACAGAGCCGGGAAACTTTTGCCAGAGGTTCTATTCGTGCCGCGCAATGGATTTTAGGGCAACCTAATGGCGTCTATGATATGCAAGACGTTTTGGGTTTGCGCTGAATAGAAGGAAGATATGGACCTCTCATCCTTAAAATTTGATCGCAGGAAATTCCTGAAAATATTTTCTCTGACCACTCTGTCTGCGTTGGTGCCGAAAAAATCTGGAGCGGTTGAAGATTTTCGCAACGACAAAAACATTCCCAAACAATACATCCAGAATCGAGATACTCCTGGATTTCATATTCGCAGTGCCAATCCGTTTCTCGGTGTGGATATGCAAAATTGGGGGTTGGCAATAGGGGGGATGGTTAAAAAACCCATCGGTCTCGTTTATGAGGATTTGTTCGGATTAAAAATGCATTCCCAGCTTTCACGGCTCAAATGTGTTGAATGCTGGTCCGCCAAAGCAAAATGGGAGGGATTCCGCTTTGAGGAACTGGTGCAACAAGTTCAGCCCGACCCAGCCGCCAAGTTTGTTTATATCCAGTCTGCCGATTCATATTACGAAAGTTTCGCACTGGAAGAGTTACTTCGGGCTCGTGCCCTCTTTGTCCTGCGTATGAACGGCCAGCCATTGAGCCGGGAACATGGGTTTCCCCTAAGGCTGATCGCCCCGTTCAAGTATGGTTATAAAAATATTAAATACATCACCAGCATCAAGTTTCTCGATTCCCGTAAACGCAATTACTGGTCGAACAGCGGCCCTTATTCGGTGGATGGGACCATCCAGCCCGGTGTTGACCATCCCCTGGATTTTAACAAGAAACCCCTGCCGATCAACGGTGGGGAAGTGTTCCATTTTTTTGATAAACGACCGGGCAACGCCCGGTAGTAACGGGTAATAACATTCACTGGCGAGTAAAAAATATCTCGGCTTGATGAGTGTTTACCCCCTCTTTTTCAAAGAGGGTTGAGGTGATTTACATTTAGGGGTCGGTAAGGCTTTTTTTGAACCTGGGGTTTCCCGCATGAGCCGCTTCATTCTGTCTTTCCTTTTAATTTTCCTATCTTCCTGTGATTCCTATAGCGTAAAACAGATTCCGGTGGTGGTTCCCGCTGGGCTCGTTGTTCCTGAAGAGATGGTCTATATCCCGGCCGGAGAATTCATCATGGGAAATGCGGAGGAACCCAGAACGCTTGGGGGCAAACGCGTAATGTCCAGTGCTTATCTTATTGACCGTTATGAGGTAAGCCGTGAAGGCTACAATAAGTTCCATCCTGAGCATTCGTTCTCTCTGAAAAAGGCTCGTTGGCCGGTGGCATTTGTGATGTTTGCCGAGGCGGAGGCCTTTTGCCAGAATCAGGGCAAGCGCCTGCCCACCGAAATCGAATGGGAAAAAGCGGCGAGGGGCACGGATGGACGCAAGTGGCCCTGGAAAATTTATGTCGCTCACCCCAATAACGGATTTTCGGGTTTCATGCCGGAAGCGGTCGACAAAAGGCCGGAATGGATCAGTCCCTATGGAATTTATGGCATGGGCCATAATGTCTGGGAGTGGGTGGCAGATGATTATACGTTTGACGGACAGGCCGAGGCAGATCGAACAAAATTCAAAGTTGTTCGCGGTGGATTATTGCAGACCCATCTCACCATCCAGTTTTCGCCAACCTGGTTCCGCAACTGGATGGACCCGAAAACGAAGTTGAACTTCATGGGTTTTCGTTGTGCCAAAGATATTTGATATAAGGGAGGGGGGAATTTTTTCAACTTTAGTTGGCCATGATAAACCGTCCTTCCTTTTTTAAAAAAAACTTTTCTTCAAAACGAATAGTTTCTCCATAACAAAAACCAATTCGATACAAGCCATTTTCAATTTTTTCAAAGGGTATGAGCGCGATAAATCCTGCATTGAAAGATTGATTTTCAAAGAAAACCGATCCCTCTAAATATTGCTGTGGGTGGGTTTCAAATATGTAAACACGATCCCTTGATTTTAATATTAAATGAATTGCGGATTTATTGTCTAGCTCATTGGGTATTGGACTATGAATCATGCCTTCCAGTCGAACTAAATAAGGGGAAGACTCCGGCCCTACAGAGATGACACTGAATTTTGTTTTAAAGGTCCCAGGTTTTCCTGTCTTGCAGGTTTTTGGGAGAGCAACAGAAGAAGAATAGCCTTGATCAGGTATATTTAAAAGTTCATGAGGCAGTTTATAAAACTTGCTTTCCACCGCTCTAAGTAATATTGAATTTGGAATATTGTCCTGGACTCCAGGCGGACCAGAGCTGAAAAAAAAGCCGTGATTTGTGTTAACCCACTGATTGGCCAGCCATGTGAGAGACTTGTTTCTGGTTTCCAGATTATCCTTTCCGGGTTTGAAGGAGAGAAAATAACTGGTTGCGGCGAATA
>CATMOP010000229.1 GCA_950072225.1 uncultured Nitrospina sp. | reverse complement strand
GTACAAAATTCTTCCCTTACCTAGGGAATTTTTTGCCTCATGGTTTCAGGAATCGTTCTTCAACCAGAGCCACTTCTTCTTCCCTGGTATTTACCCTTCCCATCACCCGCGCCTCCCGAAGCGCGTTGAACACGGACTTAAAAACCGGGCCGGGATCTAGTCCCATTTTTACCAAGTCATCCCCCGTCAACGAGGGCTCTGACTTGCCCTGATACTGGGCAAAATAAATATTCACATACTGATTGAGCCGGTCCGAGGAAGACAAGGCTATCAAAAAAATAACCGCTTCAATAGAAAGGTTGGCAAAGGTATGGTAGATCTCTTTTGGTTCCCATTCCTTTTGGGAATTCAGTCGTTTCAAACTCTCACGGCAGGTAGTTCTATCCTGTCCCAGTGAGTTTTTCATTCGAGTTGGCAGTTGGAGGCGATCGGCCGCTTTTAAAAACGCTTCTTCCTCCAGGGAATAAAACATTCCTAGAAAATAGACGCACCAGATTTCCGGTTCTCGGGGAAGAGTGATCATACCCGCCCAAGAAAACACCGATTCCAGCCTTTCCAGGGTTTCAAGGTCTTTGTGATCTTTCAACATTTCCGGGGAAACGAACTGAAGCAGGTCAAACTCCTGCATTCTACGAATGCAATTCATCGGGCGCTTCTCTTTGAGGAGCAGTTTGATCTCGTTGAACAAACGCGTTCCGCTTAAAGAATCGACCAAACGCTTTTTGATGGTGGTTCGCATAAATGACTCGGCTTGCTTGCCCATTTTGAAATCAAATCGCTGCTCAAACCGTATGGCCCTGAATAACCTGCAGGGGTCTTCAATAAAACTCAAACTGTGCAGGACGTGAATTTCCCGATTTTTTAAATCCCTTTCGCCGTTAAAAAAATCGATCAGATAAAATGCATTCGCACCGGTCAGCTTAACCGCCATGCAGTTTATGGTGAAGTCACGTCGGAAAAGGTCAGACTTGACCGAACTTTTTTCCACTGTGGGCAAAGCGCCAGGGCGTTTGTAATATTCCATACGTGCTGTGGCCACATCTATACGATAGCCATCAGGGAAAATTACTACAGATGTTCCGAATTTTTCATGCGACTTCACCCTGCCGCCAAATTCTTCAGCAAGACGGACGGCAAAGGGAATCCCTTCCCCTTCAACAACGATATCAATATCCTGATTAGGAATATTCAAAAGCAGATCCCTCACGAAACCTCCAACCGCATAAACGGATATGCCCCAACGTTCCCCAACTTGGGCAATACGTTCAAGAAGCCTGAAAACATCTTTATCCAGCCTTTCCTTGACCAGGCTCTTCAGACTCTTTTGAGCTCCCGCCTTTCCCTGGAACTGGATTTTTGATGGTTCTGCATGTTGTGCCATATCATTGTGCAATACCCGGAGCAGGTCGCCCCGGCTCACTACACCGATCAACTTGTTCTCAGCATCGACAACGGGAATGAGTTTCTGTTTCTCCTCTATCACCAGAGAGATCACTGACTTGAAATAGGCATCGGGAGTCGTGACAGCAAAGCGGCTTATCATCAAGTCCTCCGTGCGGTCCTTTTCCATGGCATGATGGATGGCCTTTTCCACAATCTGGCGGGTGATCAGGCCCACCGGTTGCTCTTCTGACAAAACCGGAAGCGTGTTTAAATTATAAAGCGTCAGTTTTTTTTCAACCGATTGAATGGATTCGTCCACATCCACCGCAATGGCGGGAGCATGCATGATATCCCTGATGCGGCTCAAGGGTTGAACAAGGCTTTCCAGGTTGCCAAGCAGTTTTTCCTTGGCCTGTACAAGAGTGAGTTCCTTAATGGTGGCGGACGCTGCGCTTTCATGGCCGCCTCCCCCGAAAACCTGGGCCAACTCCGCGACATTGACTTCCGGGATATTACTGCGCGCGATTAAATAGATTCTCTTGTCCAGCCGAATCAAGGCAAACACCGCAGAAAGATTTTCCAGATCCATGACGTTTTGGACCACAAAAGCCAGATCCCGGACAAAATGATCGGAAGATGCTGTAGTGAGTGAAACCTCAACGCCGTTAATCAAGTGACTTTCCAGGCTGGATACCATTCCATTGAAAATATCCAGTTGTTCCGAATTCAATTTTTGCCGCATATAACTGGAAACCCGGTTCAAGTCCGCTCCCCTCTTAATCAGGTCTCCGGCGGCTGTCAAATCCTCTGGAGTTGTGGAGACGGAAACCAATGAATGCGTATCCTGGTAAATCCCCAGAACCATCAAGGTGCATTCTTCCGGTGTTAGAGGCATATTTTTTTCAATCAAAATTTCGTGAAGGATGGTGGTTGTGGCCCCTCTTTTTTTTATTATCCCGGCTTTAAATTCAGGTTGTGGGTCCGGGTGATGATCATAAATATGAACCTCCATCTGCGGGTTATCCAGCAAGGGACCGAAAACCCCGATCCTTTCTGGCGCATGGGTATCTACAACCACCAATAGCCTGACCTGATCCAAAGGGATGTCCTTAATTCGGGTGAATTTCAGATGAGGACTTTCCTCTTTTAGAAAATCCTCCACCAAACGCTCTGTGGATCCCGGAAGGACCAAATGGGCCTGTGGATACAGCTTTTTAGCCGCCATCATAGAGGCCAGGCAATCAAAGTCTGCATTCAAATGTGTTGTGATGACTTGCATGGATTTCAAAATACGAATCTATAGGGGATCTCTATTTATTCGGAAATTTTTTTTAAGGCAATTCGCAGGCTCTTATTTTAAAAGGACCACTCATGGCCAAAGCGATTTTTAGAGATGCCCTGTATTTAATTTCCGTTACCGGCCAAAACCTTGACAATCAGAGTTTATCCCATTGTATCTAAATAAGGAAAGACGATTCTCATTTTTTCCAGCTAGAGGGAGAATACCTGAAAAAAATCAAAATACCATTCTTGGGAAAGAAATGGAGAGGGGAACTACAAGGCAGGCTCATGTTTCATAAGTCCGGCAAGGGAGCACATTATTTGGTCACACCCACATGAATCCGGCTGACAAAAGGAAGGTTCTGGGGAAGGGTACAAAGTTTGTTGTCGCAGGCCCTGTAGTGTAGTTTTCCATTTATGCGATAGCTTCCCGGGTTGAAATTTTCGGGAATGTGAAAATTCTTATGGAACTCTGCGATATGGGTATGGGCCTTGACCCGTTTTGCTTGGGCATCATCCTGAATCAGGCTGGGTGAGGATTCCTGCCAGTCGCCTGAACTTTCGAAAACATTGTCCTCAAGAAAAATTTGAGTCGCCAATAATTCATTGCCATCCAAAGGTTGCAGAGAATAAATATGCCAGCCTTCTTCAATCTGAACAGACAGGTATAGCTTGAACCCGTCTCCCGGATAGACAGGGTCCCTGTCTGCCATGGTGTCAAGTTTTATCCTGGGACCGGAAGGGAGCCCAGGGGTTGAAAACGGCCCAGGCTCTGCGAATGAATGAACAAACATTCCAGCCAAAGTAAAAATCAGTATCCTGATCATGGCAAAGGGTGGGATAGAAAAAAAGCTATCGGTTTAATTTGGCTTCGCTACGGGTAGAGGTAAGAAATTGTTCTATAACTTGGACAAACTTTTCTTCAGAAACCGCACCAGAAAACATTTTCCCGGAAACGGTTCTGGATTCCGGATCGTAGGCTCCCAATATAAAAGTTGGGGTTCCCTGTATTCCCAGTTCGACCCCTTCACGGATATCATTTTGAATCCGCTGTTCATATTTTCCTTTTCGCCAACAGGTTTGGAAAACCCGGGTATCTTCGATTCCCGCAAGCTTGACCAACTCCATAATTTCTTTTTCGTTCGCGGCGCTGGAAATATTTTTATAGAAAAGATTCTGGAGTTCCCAGAATTTATTTTGATCCCTGGCGCATTCAACAGCCTGGGCCAGAACCTTCGCCTCTTTGTGAAAGGGGAGAGGGAAATGCCGGTAGCCAAACTGAACTTCGTTGGAATATAATTTTCTAAGCTTTTGCAAAGTACTTTGCACTCGCTTACAGAACGGGCATTGAAAATCAGAATATTCCAATATAAAAACACGCCTGGTTGAAGGGACTTCTTCCTCCGCCCACAACATGGCCGTACCTACCCCCGCCACCAAATGGAAATCGTTAGGAGGCGTTAAGTA
>CATMOP010000228.1 GCA_950072225.1 uncultured Nitrospina sp. | reverse complement strand
CCTGGAAAATCGACAATATCTATTTCGCACATATGACAGTCTCCGATATCCATGAAAACAAATTTCATTTCTTTGAACGCATCAACAGGAAAGGAATAAACAACGCAGGTGCCGAGTCCGACCGACTGCATGTGTGGAATGAAGACTGGAGCTTGACCTCAAAAGACAAGTCCCACCATCTTAAAGCCCAGGAAAATGGAACAGGACTCAACCTGAAACTGACACCGGTAAAAAAAAGGGTCCTGCACGGCAAGGAAGGGATCAGCAAAAAAGGCAGTGGTTCCGGGAACGCCTCGCATTATTTTTCTTTCACGCGTATGGAAACCACCGGACAGCTACTCCTCAAAGGAGAAGCGGTCCCGGTCCGGGGAACCAGCTGGATGGACCACGAATTTTCCAGCAACCAATTAAACGAAAACCTGGTGGGATGGGACTGGTTTTCCATAAAACTCGACAACCGGACCGAACTCATGCTCTACCAGTTGCGCGACAAAAACGGAGGCAAAGACCCCCATTCCAGCGGAACCTTGATTTTTCCCAACGGGCAATCCCGCCACATCCTCCATCACGAGTTCTCCATCACTGCTAATAAGTTCTGGACCAGCCCGCACACAAAAGCCGCTTACCCTGCGGACTGGACTCTTACCCTACCTGAAGGAGTCCTCAACATCACCCCCGATTTCCCAGATCAGGAACTTTATAACCTGCGTTCCATCTCCGCTTCCTATTGGGAAGGAAGCGTCTCCATAACAGGAAAATTTCAAGGAAAAAAAGTATCAGGAAAAGGCTATGTCGAACTGGTAGGCTACGAAAAAGCCCTCAAAACCCACTAGCCGCTGGCCGACGGCCAAGGACCTTCCAGGCCAGCAGAGCCAATGCATACAGGTTCATGAGAGAAATGAGCAGGATCAAAAATAATTCCAGTTGATTCAGCAAGGAAAAAACCACCAGCATAATGTTATTAGTACATAAACATAACGGGCTGATCCAGGCCAGAAAGCTCCGGTCTGAATACCAGTTCCGCAAGGTCTCTTCATCGTCAGAAACTCGCGCGAGGCTTCGGCACAACGCATCCAACTTTTCCACCATCTTATCCTGCCAGCCATAAACCCAAACAAACAGAGTTTGCAGTCGCAAATCCCAAAGGTCTATCTGGCCTTCTTCCACACTTTTCCAGTCCTCTACGGTCACACTTTCATCCACCCGGTTTTTCTCGTAGGAACCCATCCGGGAGGTGTAATGGACAAGATAAAAAACAAAAAAAGTGCTTTGCAGAAAACAGGCGATCAGCCCAAGCAGTCCCAGAATCCAGTACTCCGGCATTCCCGTTGTCTGGACCAGATAAACCGTCACAGCAATATAAACCAGAAACGTGACCAGAAAATCGGCAAGCGAGTCGAGAAACCTGCCGAACCGCGATGTCGTTCCCCTCACCCTGGCCAGGTTGCCATCCACATTATCGAAAAACACTTTTCCATAAAGAAAGACTGCACCCCACACTAAAGCATCAGGAATTCCTGAAACATAAAAACCAGCGGAGGCTAAACCGAAAACCAGGGAAAGAACAGTGACCTGGTTCGGCGTCACCGATGTCGGATATAACAAGCGAACGACCCAACGGTTCATGAAATACCAGATCTCGTTTACATCGAAGAACCGCGCTTCGGCAGGAAGCTTGTTCATTTTTTCAATATCAAAAGACATAACTACTCGTTGCCCGTTAGCGTGGGAGGTAATTGGGCAAGGGCTTATTCAGCCGAGACAACTCCCTGCTCGCCAAATAACGCTATTTACCCCTTCGGGGCACGAAAGCTAAGGAAAAATATCACGGCTACTGGCCCCACGCCTAGTGGCTACTCGCCGCCTATTAGCGTGGGAGGAAATATAGCAACCACTTTTTAAGCCGAGATAACTTTTTGTCCGCCAGAGAAAGTTTTTGCACATTGCCACCGGCGGCTCGCCGGTTAGTGGCAAAGGCCACAGATTTTACAGATTGAGGTATCGCAAATAGGAGTATGTACTTCTTTCAATCCCCGCTGATAATCCTCCCACAGAAAATTGTTACGGTAGCCGTGGTCAACAATATCCCAGGGAAGGTAGTCTTCCTTTTCATACTGGCGGTATACATACCGGTGGGTGGAATGCTTTTTCAACGCGCTCTTGGCATCGTGGCCGTTATTCAGGTAGGTTTTGAAAAAAGCGTGTACATTCCGGTCTCCCCGCGACAAATAGGTTTGCAGGTAGGCTTCGTTCGGGGACCCAAAACTCATTTTCAGATGCGGCAATTTACCCAGGGCCTTTCTCACCCGGGCAAATTTTTTCTTCAGGCTCTTCACTTCTTCCATAGGGTGCCATTGAAAAGGCGTTCCCGGTTTTGGAACCAACGGACTCAGGCTGATGGTCACTCGGCCAATATTTCCTCGTTCACGGCATTCCTCGATATACGCCGCCTGGATCCGCTCGACCAACCGAATGAATTGGTCAATATCCTCCTCGGTCTCCTGAGGCAGTCCAATAATGGAATAGATTTTTAAATGCAGGATTCCCTTGCGCGTCAAAAACCGGCACTTTTCGACAATGAAGTCATCGGTGGCGGCTTTATTGATGACATCCCGCATTCTCTCGGAAGGTCCATCCACGGCCACCGTCAGTGTTTTCTGACCGCTCTGGAGGATCAGATCCACCAGCTCATCGGTGAGGGTTTCCATGCGCAGGGAAGAAAACGAAAGCGTCTTACCCGATTCTGTAATTTTCCGTGCCAGTGCCGGAAGGTCCGGATGGTCAGTCACAGACGGTCCAACCAGGCCTATCGTCTTCGCCGATTTTCCCACTCCGGTGAGCAAGGTTTCCAGGGAACTATAAGTTTTTTCCAAGTCGGGTAAACGTGGAGGACGGTATATAAAACCCGCCGTACAAAATCGGCAGGCCCAAATGCACCCCCGTGTTACCTCCATTAACGCCATATCCTTAAATGTGGATTCTTCATCATGCAGAACCGAGTGGGTACAAAGCAACTCCTCCTGTTCCACCCAATGCCGCACCACACGGGGGGGGACCCCATCCATCGCCGAAACTCCGACTTGCCGGTCTTGCTCCATCCTGGGTCGGTAGGATTGCGGCAAATAAATTCCGGGAATGGACACAGCACGCTCGAAGAATCGCTCCCTGTCCTCTTCTTCACGGAGCATTCCAAAAAATTGCTCGGCCATGCCTTCCCCTTCACCGATGAACATGACATCCATACATTCCGCCAACGGTTCGGGGTTGATGAATATCGCCGATCCCCCTGCGGTAATCATCGGGAACGATGCATCCCGCTTGTCTCGGTCCAGGGGAATGCCGAAGTATTTCAGGGCTATAACCGCGTTGAGGTAGTCGGGCTCAAAGGAAATCGAAAACGCAATGACATCGAAGTCAAGCGGGTGCATTTTTAAATCTATGGAACGCAACGCCTCGCGCTCCAGGAACTCCGTTTCCGGCTTCCACCCAAGCGGCAAGGCATAGCGGTCGCACACCACCCCTTCAATTTGGTTTAACAGGGAATAAACCTTCTGGAAACCCAGGTTGGCCATCGCCACATCCCGCGTATTGGGGTAGACAAGAAGTACCCGTAAATCGTTTCGCGAAAGGGTCGAATCGAGGGACGAATCGGATAAATAAGAAACCTGCATAAACACCGTTAAAAAAAATTACGAGGGGTAATGAGTTAAGGGTTAATATCATACTCTAATTAGCACTCTTAAGATAAGGAAACTGCACCAAATGCCACAAACGGACCCGGAAACAAGAATGAAGGGCTACCTGAAAAAAATTGCGGCGGGTCCTCGTTTAAGTAAAGACCTGACTGAAGAGGAGGCCGAAGATGCCCTGGCATTGATTCTTGATGAGAAGGTTTCCAAAATCCGCGCCGGGGTCTTCCTCATTGCCGCGCGCATGAAACTGGAAACCGTGCCCGAAAACATAGGCTATTGGCGAGCCCTGCAAAGCCGTGTTTCCCCAGCCACAGTTGATCTCGATCAACTCCTGCAAATCGCTGATCCCTTTGATGGATTCGAACGCCTTCCCTATTTCGGTTTTTATGCCATTCCGGTTATAGCCCAGCTTGGCCTTGCGGTTTATGGTCATTCGTCACTCC
>CATMOP010000227.1 GCA_950072225.1 uncultured Nitrospina sp. | reverse complement strand
CAGCTACTTTAGCTAATCCCATAGCATCCACCTTCTCTCCAAACTTACCTCGTGGAGCCATTTTAAGAACCTTGCCTTTTACAGTCATTCCACTTTCTTGACCACCAGTATTCCCATACACCTCATTGTCGAGCATGATAGTAGTGAACTTTTCTTTACGAAACCAACTATGCATCAGTCCCTGAAAACCAATGTCAATCAGTCCACCATCACCAGCCATAACCACAACATCTTTTGTCTGATTGGGAAAACGAATTTCCAGACCGCGTTTCAGACCGGAAGCCACCGCATTGGTATCCCCGTAATTACCATAAATGAATGGCACGGAAGCCTGGGAAATTGCCAATCGGCCGCACCCGGCGGTGCCGACAACGATCGTGTGCTCGGGATTGGGCATACCAATATAAACAAGACGGATGTACAAGGTCATTGCACAGCCCGCACACATGGGATGTTCTTCAATCACTTCCTTGAATTTCCCCATATCTGTTACTTTTATTGTTTGTCTATCCTTGCCACCGCGGTTATGGTATGGGCCATGTTCCACCAGGTCTTTGTATTCAATAGGCAAAAACTCTTTAAATGCCGGAGAAGGGTATAAAGTTTCAAGAGACATAAAATTTTATCCTTATAAAAAAAAAGGTTTGAAAATCATATTAACAGGCAGGCTCTCACCTTATTAAATTATACCTGTATTTAAAAGACTAAACAAAAAAATAACGGTTATTTAACCTCTTTGCGAATATCTGCCAGCCACTCCAGAACCATTTCGGTCGGCATGGTCATACCGCCAAAAACCCGCGGGCCACCTTTGATGACTCCTTTAGTACGGCCATAGAGCACGGCACATAGTTCCTTGTGTAGCCAACCTGCCTGGTTGAATTCAGGAACCAGGATTCGCTTCGCATGTTTAATCGCATTGAAGATATCTTCCGTTGGGAAGGGACGAATGGATTTTATTTTAACCAGACCTACTGTTCGTCCTTTTTCCCCTTCTTGACGCACGGCTTCGCGGGCCTGAGAAACAGCGCAACCGGAGGCAATGATGACTTCTTCAGCGCCGGGGTTAACCACTTCAATCAAACCGCCAAGATAGTCGCGGAAATATTTTGCGGAACGTTGTACTGCTGCAAAAACTTCCTGCTGCCAGCTGGAGTGCATGTGGTAACTGATGAAATTACTTTTTTGAATTGGGGCATCCCGTGAGAGACGAGCCGGCGGATTTTCGTTGTCCATAGCAGGAACTGCAGAACGCCAGCCATCTCGAGGCGGCAACTTGTATTCTTCCGGGGTGACCAAAACGGGGCCACGTGCATGCGTACAGAAAAATCCATCCACAGAAACTACTGCAGGTAATGTGACATCCACCTGTTCAGAGGCCATAATTGCCGCAAGCGGGTAATCGTAAAAATCCTGCTGGTTTTCAGCATGCAGGAGAAGTATGCCGGTATTCAGCATAAACGACATTTCAATATTATCCGGCTGAATTGCCAAAGGCGTATTGATAACCCGACACATGTTAAGCATGATGATTGGAGTTCTTGCGCCCGGCCAGGAGGAGATCGCTTCCATGCCGCGCATCAGGCCAGGGCCTGAAGTCGCTGTCAAGGAGCGCACGCCCGCACGCGAAGCACCGGAAATGGCAGACATGGTTCCGATCTCTTCTTCTGCCCGGTAATACTCTTTGATATACCCTTCATCATAGAGATACCCGGCCTGCTGCATGGATTCACTCTGCGGAGTGATCGGATAGGCAATCGCTATATCTATATTGGCGCGTCTCATAGACTCTCTTGCAGCCTCACTTCCCGTGATAAACTGCATCTCGCGGGGAAGCTTGTGAAACATTTCCATGGGATCTACTACTGTTTGCCTTTCTGTCCCGGGGATCCAGTCAGCTGCTTTTCCTTCATCTTCAGCGGTTCTGTTGACTGCTGCGCCCTTCACATTTGCCATGATTGAACTCCTTTTATTTCAAAATATCAGTGCCCAGAATTATTAAAAAATCCTGAAGACAACACTATGCGGTAACAATTAATTAGGCGGGCTTTTGAGGGGGAACCCACTTCTTCAAAAAAGCCGGCCGATTTCCTTGAAAAAGAACCTCATATTAAAAATAAACCGCCCTGCTGTCAAGACTTAAGCCTGATAATTGGGTACTTTTCTTCAATTTTCAGGGCTCAGGAATTTTAGGATTCTTTGGGAAGCATTTTTTCCAGCGAATCCAGCTCCTCAAAGTACTGAAAGGCCTTCTGCAAAAATTCGTTTAAGGACTTATCCTTATAAAATTTTAGGGTTTTATCTGACAATTCAGTGGTATGGCAAATCTCAAAGTCTGCAGTATCAGGGTTCGTAAATTTGATGATTTCCACCTCCCAATGAATCATGGAAATTTCTTCCTGGGGACTTGACAAAGCGGATAATCCATAGTCCTTCACCCGGTATAAAAACTGCACTCCGCCCTGACCGCTGGGATCGGTACGGGTTAAAAATAAATTGTCTTGAATAAGCATGTTAAATCTCGTAATTTATGGGTTTTTTGTCAAAACTTGTGTAAATTGGATATTGAGCAATTTGTAATATAACTCAATCTAGTGTCCTAATCCATTTATGTTGTTCTCATCTTACTGATTATGCAACCTATTCAAATAAACAATCCTGCAGAGATAGAAGCTTTTTTAAGTAAAATTGAGCTGAAGGGAAAAGGTTTCACCACCGACTGCCTTCTCATGGATGTCTTTGAAGCGGGCCTGGATTATCCGGATTATTTAAAAGCCGAGGGTGAGGATCCCAATGCCAGTTATGAGGGCAAATCCCCGGCTTGGGCCAAATACCATATGCGCCAGGGAAAACGGGTTTTTATGGTTTATGGGGAACCTGGCAAAGACCGACGGACTCATTTCTCTGAAACTCCTTGACCTTAAAATGCATCTGAATAGCTAAAAAGAGAACTTGTTCAAAACCCAATCACTTTTTGAGTCGTTTATTATGCAATTTGATAAAGAAACACAAACCCGAATATTAAGGGTTGCCTCCGACCGGCATCAGGGCCTGGATATTGAAGAACTCGATGAACGTATTGCGTATGTCATGGATCTTCATCCCGAGTTCGATGAAATCTGGAAAATGGGCGAGATGGCCGCCTATCCTCAGGAGATCAATGGCCAGATTGTCAGCCCTTTTGTGCATACGGTCCTGCATACCATCGTCGATAGCCAAATTAGAACCGAGCAACCTGAGTTTGTTGTCAAGACTTTCAATAAGCTGCGTGAACAGGGGATGGAAGAGCATGAGGTCCTGCATGCCATCATTGCTGTTTATGCCGACTTGCATTTTTCCAGTTTCCGGCAGGGAAAGCCGTTCGATCAATTGGACTATGAAAGCCGACTGGGTTATCTTTCTTTCGAAGATGCAGAAGAAAACTAGCCCGCATATTGCACGAGTATTATAGACACACCTTCAGTACTGTTAGCCATTGAGTTCTGTTGCCAAGACCGTCTTTGCGAGGCGGCGTAGCCAACGAAGCAATCCAGAAAATCTGGATCGCCACGCCGCTGTGCGGCTCGCGATGACGTGCGAAGGGTTACGCAAAGGTTAAAGGTTTGTTATAGGGCCGAGAAAAAAGTTTGCTTGCTCAATAAGGCTATTGCAAGCTCCCTCCCACGGGAGTGGGCTAGAGGGCTTTTTGCAGGGTTTTTCCTAGATCGGCAGGGCTTTTTACCACTTTGATTCCGCACCGCTTCATGATCTTCATTTTTTCCTCAGCGGTTCCTTGTCCTCCGGAGATGATGGCTCCGGCGTGTCCCATGCGTCGGCCTGGAGGTGCGGTCTGACCCGCAATGAATCCGACCACCGGTTTGGTAACGTATTTTTTAATGTAGTAGGCGGCTTCATCTTCGGCGGTACCGCCGATTTCACCGATCATGCAAATGGCTTTGGTGCCCCGGTCTCTCTGGAACAGTTTCAGTACATCGATGAATTGTGTACCGATGATGGGGTCGCCGCCAATTCCCACACAGGTGGACTGGCCGATTCCCAGCTTGGTCAACTGTCCAACGGCTTCATACGTCAGGGTTCCACTGCGGGAAATGATGCCGACATTGCCCTTTTTATGAATGTGAGCGGGCATGATCCCGATCTTTG
>CATMOP010000226.1 GCA_950072225.1 uncultured Nitrospina sp. | reverse complement strand
GCTTTTGCCATGTCGCTGGAAAAAATTGAAGAGGGTACCCATCGCATTAAAGAAGCTGTCTCCAAACTCCACCACTAAGCGTGTACCCCTTCGGGGCATGAAGGCAAAGGTGGAATATCACGGGGCCGACTAGCAATGGCTCTTTTTGGCTGGCAAACGGTTTATCTCGACTTAATGGGCTGTTGTCCATTGCCTCCCCTGTCAATGGGGCCACGGGAGTGGTGGCGAAAAAAGAATGTCTCAGCTTAATGGGCTGTTGTCCATTGCCTCCCCTGTCAATGGGGCCACGGGAGTGGTGGACTGGCGAGCTTTATGATCCTTGACTCTTTCTTCGATCTTGGACCGGCAGCGTTTGGCTTTGCAATTGCCCGTTCCCACGCCGATTTTTTTTCTCAGGGCTTCAAAGGACAACGAACCTTCCTGAATCGCGGTCATGATGGTTCCCGCCTTGATGTTTCGGCAAATACAAACCTTTTTTATACTATCTAAAAATTGCTGTTTTGTTTCCAAAATATATAGAGTTCCAGCTATGATTCATAGGCTGGATCATTTAATTATAAAAATTTGTTTTTAAGGAGACATTCATGCACACAGGCAATTGCTAAAGGTCTCCTTAAAACCTTAACCTCCGCTTTCTAATATAAACTAGTATTGGTGAAAAACCTAATGCTTAAAGAACCGCGCCCGTTTCTACTCTCCGCAATCAGCGGTATTCTTTTGGTCCTGATTTTCCCCCGTTTTAATTTTGAACCCCTCGCCTGGTTTGCCTTTATCCCTCTTTTTTCGGCGATGGAAGCAAAAACCCCGCAACGTTCCGCATTATTGGGATTCATTACCGGGATGGTTTTTTATACCTTGGGATTAAACTGGATTAACAACACCCTCATCAATTTCGGCAACCTTCCAGCGGTTGTGAGTTTCATGGTTCTGGGACTTTTGGCGGCCTACCTCTCTTTCTATACGGCTCTATTTTGTTATTTGATAAGGAGGGTCTGCAAAGAAAACCGGGGCCTGTTTTTTCTGTTCACACCCGTTCTGTGGACATCTTTGGAGTACCTCCGTTCCACTCACTCTGAATTTGGATTTTCCTGGCTGGGACTGGGCTATTCCCAATTTAAAACCCTGCCTGTCATTCAGATGGCCGAAATAACCGGGGTATATGGCATCTCCTGGCTCATCATGTTGGTCAATGCCGGACTTTATTTGTCATGGAAAACCTGGCGGGGCCGGGAGGCGGAAAATGGTATCAATATGGGAGCGAGGTTTTTATCGGTCACTGTCCTGGTTTTCGCCTGCTGGTGGGGATACGGAAGCGTTACCATGAACCGTTACACCCCCAACACTGATAAAAACTCCAGCTTAACGGTGGGGCTGATTCAGGGAAACGTCGAGCAGTTCATGAAATGGAACCCGGTTTACCAGAAGCTGGTCATGAGCAAATACCGGGACCTGACCTTGGCGGCCGCCCAATCAAAACCCCAGTTAATTGTATGGCCCGAAACCGCCCTGCCCTTTTATTACAATCAGCATTCGGTCGGCACAAAATTTGTTAAAGACCTGGCGCGGCAAACTCAAACCCCAATTTTATTCGGAAGCCCTCATAAGGAAAACAGAGACGGACGCACCATTCACTACAACAGCGCCTATCTGGTATCTGATACCGGTGACACGCAAAACCGTTATGACAAAATCCACCTGGTTCCCTTTGGCGAGTTCGTTCCCTTCCGGAAATTATTGTTCTTCGTGGAAAAGATGGTGGAGATGATTGGTGACTTCGGGCGTGGAAAAGAAGCAATATTATTCGATGTGGCGGGCTATCAGGCTGGGGTTTCCATTTGTTATGAAATAATTTTTCCCGACCTTATCCGGCAAGCAGTGAAAAACGGCGCACACTTTTTAATCAATATCACCAACGATGCCTGGTTCGGTAAAAGCCCGGCCAGTTACCAGCATATAAGCATGGGAGCGCTTAGAGCAGTGGAAAATCGTGTGCCCATCATTCGTGCCGCGAATACAGGGGTTTCAGGAACCATCGATGCCAACGGGACTCTTCGCCATGAAACGGAACTTTTTGTCGAGGCGGCCAAGATCACCAAAATCACCCCTCGCCAAGGGGGACTCACCTTCTACACCACCTATGGCGATGTTTTCAGTTGGCTGTGCTTGTTCGCAACAGGCCTGCTAGCCATTCTCTCCCGTGGGAAGGAATGAGGCAAGAACTCCTCAAACCGAGACAACTCTTTGCTCGCCAAATAAAGTATCGCACATTGCCACCGGCGGCTCGCCGGTGCCTAGGGGCCCGTTAGGTGGTTGAGAAGCAGTTCTACATTGCGATCGCCGGGTTTGGCGGCGATGAAGCCCTCGATATCCCCAGGACCGGCGCGGGCATCACCATCAACATCTATTCTCGCTGTCAGCACCATGGGGCCTTCAAAGGAAGTTCCCGGAACCATAATGTCCTCTGGCCCCAAAGTAAATTCATAGGGAAACCGGATGTCTGGTATTCGCTTGACCGCCAGCGGAGGTCCCCGCTCAACATTCTCAGCGCGGACAAAAATAAACAGGGACCCATTTTCGGGAACCTTGCTCTGGAGCGCCACACTCACGCTGACTGTTCCCTGTATGTTGTATTCAGACGCACTTATCAAGTTGTTCAGCACCAGCTGAACCCCTTTTTGTCCTGCGATAACCTGGACTTTTCCTTCCACATCGCCCGGACTTGACTTCCTGTTGCCATCCTGGTCCAGACGTACTGTCAGGTTCATGGTTCCTTCAAACTGGGTTCCATCGATCATGGTATGCAATTGCCCAATCTCAAATTCAAAGGGAAACTGGAAAACACTATGGCGTTTGACGGCAAGAGGTGGCCCGGCTTCCACACCCTCCGGCCGGGCAAAAATGAACAGTCTGGCACTGGGTCTCAAGCTCACTTTCAGCTCAGGATTGAGCGAAATGGTGCCAGATACATCTTTAATATGAATCGTCGGATCGGCCTTACGAGCCAGCTCTTTTTTCAGGCTTTCGGGCAGAGGATGCTCTTTCAGGTCCCGGTCACACCCTGTTACCCCTAAAATTCCCCAAAAAAACAAAAATAACGCTAAATGTTTCAAAATCTTCCTCCGATAAGAGCTTACAGGCCAAAGAAAAAAACCTGGGTGGGGTGCTTGACATCCTAAATTACAGATATCATTAATATTCCCAGACCCAGTTTATAAATTTTATTGGCCCAAGCGGCTAAAACCGACCCAAAACGTTAATTTTTCGACCGGGCGGAGGCGCTTAATTTACCTTACACCTCCAAACCAGGGCGAATATCACCAGGGTAGGAATAAGTTTGGAGTGTACCATGTTTCATGAAGTCAAAATATTTGATAAAAAAGGCAACGTCAAAAAGGTTCTTTCCAGTAAAAAACTCAGCAATGAGTACTGGAATTCGTTTTTTCACAATCCGTTAAGCGAAGCGATGAAAAAAAAGAAGGGCCGCGGACGAAAATCGGAACCCAATATGAATTTCGATGACGAAAATCTGGATCCGTCCGAAACTTGATTATGAATACTAAACTCCGGGACCGGAGCTGAGATAATAAATTGGGATAATTTCGATTACTGGCTAACTCCTAATCCTCCACCAAGGTAGAGTTGGAAAGTTGAAATTACCCCTTACGTGGGAGGCGACTCCAGGAGAAATTGCCTCCCACGTGCCCCAATTTTTTTCAAACCTGAATTCCCCCGATTACATTTTTCCCATATTTTTGATCGCACCCAGAATTCCCGGAACCTGACGGGCCTTGACTTGTTTCAACTCCGCAATACGAAAATGGTGGTTCAAAAAATACTCCAGCGCCTGCATGGATTTATGCCGGATGCCGGGGCCATGCTCCCATAAATACATGATCAAACCGATCTGCGCCATTGTGGCAGGTTTGCGCCCACTACCGCGGGAGGGGGGAGATTCCGCAGGTGCACTTTGCTTGCGACCCGTTTCACTTTTTGTATATTCACTTTTCCAACCCAGGCTTTTAAAATGCTCCAGGAGTTCTTCAACCTGTTCATGGGTGAGGTCTTTGGCTGAGGTCTCTCCAAACAGAACATTCAGAAACCCGCGATACAGGGGATCGGTAAGTTTTAAATCCCGTTTCCCGATGTGGACCTTAGCCA
>CATMOP010000225.1 GCA_950072225.1 uncultured Nitrospina sp. | reverse complement strand
CGGTCACATCCAAAACCTGGGTAGCTACACCGACTTTAGCCTCTTTGCGTATTGCATCAGCAACCTCGTTTAAATTGTCCCTATCGGCAAGAAAAAGATTAGCCCCCTGCCTGGCAAACAACCTGGCGGTGGCCAGACCGATTCCTGAAGCGGCGCCGGTGATGTAGACAACCTTGCCCTGAAGCGGTAGAGCTTTGCTCTTACCCAGTTTGGCCTGCTCCAAAGACCAGTATTCCATATCGAACAGGTCGCTGGAACCTAACGGTACATAGTCGCCCAGCGAAAAAGATTTGTGGATGATGTCTATACTATGCTGGTAAATATCGGCAGAGATCCGTGTCTCTTTAACGGTTTTACCGATTGTCACCAAGCCTAACCCGGCCACGAGCACAACTCGGGGCAATCGGTCCAGTTCAATTTTATCTACCCCCGAATTGTTGCTCTCGAAATACTGGTGATAACTTTCGCAATAAGCATTCAGCGCCTGGGAAACTTCCTCACGCAACTTGCCGGGGTCCTGCCATTGTTGCAGGTTCAGGAGCAGGGGTTTTTGTTTGGTGCGAATCACATGATCGGGAGTGGCAGTGCCGATCTGGGACCAGGTCTCGCACTCCTTGCTGGAAGCAAACTCTTTGGTATCGGCACGGTGATGCAAAACCCAATCCTTACCGGACTGTTCTCTATAGAGTCCGCGAAGCACGGGTGCCAACGCATTCATCAAGGTTTCCTCTCCGGCTTTCAGGGCCGGGCCTGCAAGGGGAGTGAGAGGTTTAAGCGGTTTTTTTCCGATATATTCTTCCGCAAGAGTCACGGCATGAATGTGCCGGTCGTAGCTTTCTTTTGCGGTATTGCCAAAAGTGAACAGCCCGTGATTGATCAGCAGCAGCCCTTCCACATGCGGATTTTTTTCATACACCTCGGCAGAGGCTTTGGCGAGCGCAAAACCGGGCATGATGTAAGAGACGATACCGATCCTGTCTCCATAAATTTCCTGGCAGATTTTTTCAGCGTCCGGCTGGTTGGCGATGACCAAACTGGCATCCGCGTGCGAATGGTCGATGAACTTATGTGGCAAGAAGGCATGCAGAAGCGTCTCCACAGACGGATTGGGGGAAGAAGCGTCCAGCAGGTGCGTTCTCTGTTCATTGACCATTTCCTCATCGCTCAATCGGTCGAGGCTTCTCAGTTTCTGCAGGTGGTCTAGCAGGACTCCGGGAAGGCCAGGAGGCTCCAGTGTATCCAGATCCCAGCCACTGCCCTTAACATAAAGCACATCCACCTCTTCGTTCACCTTGTTACGGGTGCGCGACTTGACCGATGTGTTACCTCCGCCATGGAGAACCAGCGAGGGGTCCGCACCAATCAATCGTGAAGTGTAAACACGAAGCGCGATGTCATCAGCAACATCGCTATATTTTTCGATAGCCGCTTTGGCATCCGAATCGTTCCATTTATTTTCCATAACTCTTCCGTCAAAAATGTTTCACGTTAAAGGTCACCGGCTCGCCGGTACAGTTTGTAGCCGCTGACCATTATGACTCCAACCAAGGCAACAGGTGGGAGCAACCAGAAGTAAAAAGGGTACCCGAACAAGCGCATATAATACCACCAGAAATTAGGCGCGTTGACCGCCAGACCGTTTTCCAGCACCACACTGATATCCGCACCTAGAAACCGTTCCCCTTTTTTTGCCAGGGAAACCATTTGTGCCATCTGCAGTTCATCATCCAGGTTTTCAAAGACCACCGCCACCTGTTTGAACTGACCAATCAATTGGGAATACTTTGGCGAGAATAAAATCTGATCATGACCTAGACTTCCAAATTCCCGGCTCATTTCATAATAGTAGCGCGTAGCATTGACCGTTACAGAAGGCAATTGAATTAAAATTCCCGCCACCAACGCTAGCAGAACAGGAATTTTAACCGCTTGTTTGTGCTCCCGCAATAGAAAGCCAATGGGCAAAATCAAATAAGGCAGAACCACCAGCATCAACCGGGGCCCCCAACCCAAACCGCCCTGCCAACTGTGCCAAGAGGAAAACAATAACAAGTTCGAAACAATGAGCCAGCCGAAAAGCCAAGCCGTTTTCCTTTGTTCACGCAGAAAAAGCATGCAGGCCAGGCACCCAAACAGGGTTAATGGGTTGAACAAAAACAGGGATTTCCCGGGAGAAAAAAGAATTCCGAAAAAGCCAATCAGAAACCGGCCGCTAATCTTTTCATATCCGGTTTCCAGGGGATCCGCAAAGCGAAAATAATTATAAATCATAATGAGAACCAGGACCGCCATAACAGGAATCGCGGGACGGATCAGGTCCATAGCCAACTCCTTAAAATTCTTCTCTGCCGATTCGGCCCACACCATCCATTGGTAAAGTATGAACCCCGGTATGACAACCAATACCGCCAGCCGGCAGAAAACTGCCAGCGCCAAAAAGGTTCCCGCCCAAACCAGATCCCATTTCCGTGTCACAGGGTTTTTGCCCGTCACCCAATAAACCGCTGACAAAAGGAAAAAAGTGGCCGCAGGCTCGCTCATAAAATCTTCAGAGTAATACCAGGCAATAGTAGATAACCCGAAACCCAAAGCTAAAAATAAACCGGTTCTTAAAGTAAATTCAAATCGTTCTGTCGCAATTCGAAAGACCATCAGGCAACTGAGAGCAGTAAATATGGCATTGATCATGCTGACAGCAAATTGCGTAGACAGGGAGACCTCGATACCCAACAGGAAGGACAATAATTTGCCAAAAAGATAAAAAGGCATAGCCAAAATGCTCATGCCCAATCCATATTTGGAGTATTGTGGGCCTGCCGTATCGTTTAGGGTAACCATTTCGGAAAAGCTCACACTATGGTTTTCAACCATGGCCTGAGTCAGAAGGAACATGATTTTCCCATCCGCTGACTGAATGGACCCCTGCCCAGTCAGGGCATAGACAGAAAAGAAAAAAAGGAACAGCGTCAAATGGATTTTGGATTTCGTCATTGCGGAGCAGAAACTCTGGCAAGAATACGCTTCGGATGGAATTTCCTAAGGGATCTCTAAAAGTTCGAACCTTGCCGTTTTGGCAATTCGCACACCCTTGGATTTAGGGGGGTGGTCTCACTGCCACAGACTTTTTTGTCAGGCACCCCTAACTCCTTGTTTATCATAAATATTCAGGCCAGTCAAAATTTGGTCTTTTGCTTTCGGCATTTTCCTGTTACAAAGCCTTCTGAATTGAATAAATTTCTATGCTAAGGTTGATAGAATGCTTGCCCAAATACACGTTACATTCAAGGAAGGGGTTCTCGATCCACAGGGGAAAACCGTCCACCATGCGTTGAACGACTTGGGATATGACGAAGTGCTGGACGTGAATATCGGCAAATATTTGGAAATCAAGCTTGATTCTGCATCGGAGGAGGAAGCCGAAATAAGGGTCCGGGAAATGTGCGAGCGACTCCTGGCCAATACGGTGATTGAATCCTTCCGTTTCACACTTGTTCCCTCTGAATAACACTCCAAAACGAATCGAACCGGAATAAAATGAAGTGCGGCATTGTTGTATTTCCCGGGTCCAATTGTGACCACGATTGTTATCATATCCTGAAACATATCCTGAACCAGGAAACCCACTGGCTGTGGCATAAAGAGGAAGCCAATTTGGAATCCTTCGATCTCGTGGTTCTACCCGGCGGCTTCTCTTATGGGGATTACCTTCGGGCCGGAGCCATCGCCCGTTTTTCTCCAATCATGAATTCAATCATCCGCTTTGCCAAAAAAGGGGGCAAGGTATTGGGGATTTGCAACGGGTTCCAAATTCTACTGGAATGCGGCCTGCTACCTGGGGTGTTGATCCAGAATCAGTCACGGAAATTTATCTGTAAAAATGTGTTCGTCTGTATTGATAATCCTGACACGGCCTTCACACAGGACTGTGGTGAAAAAAATGTTCTGGAAATACCCATTGCCCACCATCAGGGAAGCTATTATATCGACCCCTATTCATTGGGCCAGCTTGAGGAAAACGGGCAGATCATCTTCCGCTATTGCGAACCAGGCGGGAATGTTTCCGCCGAGTCCAATCCCAACGGTTCTGTAGGCTCTGTGGCAGGAGTGGCCAATGAGCAAAAAAATGTGATGGGAATGATGCCGCATCCGGCACGTTGTGCCGACCCC
>CATMOP010000224.1 GCA_950072225.1 uncultured Nitrospina sp. | reverse complement strand
ACAGAGACTCTGTCTTTCTGCAAGCGGGTGGAATAATCAGTGGACTGAACATTTTCCAAGCGGGCGGGAATGGTTTTGCCGGTGGAAATTTCCCCAAATATGATTCCGCTTCCCGGAGGCATGGGCTGTAGAATTAATCCGGTTTTAATACCTGAATGCAAACTGCTTCCGCACAACACCACACTGCGCTTGAGGGTGCGCTGGGGATGACGGGTTCCATTATTTTTTTCTCCGGGACCTGGGATTTCAATGGAATGGTGTGCTATTTTTTCTTTAAGTTGTTTTTTTCCTGTTTTTAAGACTTTGCAGGTTTTATCGATATCCCAGTTATTCCGCTTAAGATGGTGAATGATAAAATGTTTTTCCCATACTAGTTCCGCCTCCTGAAGGGACCCGACCTCATCAATATTCCTAATTTCTATTTGGGGTTGCCAGATTTCAGAAGGAAGATCCTGGGCAGTAATTTTCTCTTGACCATTGCTAGTGAGAATCAATTTGTTTAGCACAGATCTCAACTCTTTCACATTTCCAGGCCAAGAATATTGGCATAAAGCGGCCAAGGCATCTTCGCCTATTTCAGGAACGGAAGTCTTTTGTGTTTGCCGGATTTCCTCCAGGTAATCTTTTACCAAGGCCGGGATACTCACGGCATAATCGCGTAAAGGGGGAACAAATAAAGTCGAGTCTTTGAAGACGTTCAGCAATGCAGGGTGAAACTGGCCCTTTGCAGACAAGGTCGCCAAATTCTTGGTGGATGATGCATAAATCCGGATAGGTATCAATTTCAAATTGGAGTCAGCCGATTGCGAACCACTGGGTTGCAAGGCTTCCGCAAGTTTTTCCTGCAACCCTTTGCTCAATGACTCGATATTGCTGAGATAAACCACTTTTTCCTCGCCAACTTGGCGGGAAGCACCTGAGTTTTTTAATTCTTTCTCCGTGCGTTTAAAAAGCTGGGAATGAATGGCCCATGCCTGACGAAAAGAACAATTTATTTTAAAGAAAGATCGGTCGCTCTTCCTGCTCTGTCTATGGATGGCCTGGGCGATGAACTCTTTGCCGGTCCCATTTTCGCCATTCAACAAAACCGGTTTCATATTTTTTGAAAACGCTTTCACCGCCTTTTTCACTACCACCATGGACTCAAAACACAGAGGAAGCTCCTTGGGAGAATGGGCCAGTTTTGCTTCAACTTTCGATGAAGAGCGCTTATTATTCAGCACTTCTTTAATCGATTGGGTGATTCGTTGTAGGGAAAAAGGTTTTTCAATGAAGTCCTGGGCACCCAGTTTGGTCGCCTTGACAGCAGTTTCAATGGTTCCGTGCCCAGACATAATCAGGACTTCAATTTCCGGATGATATGCTTTTACAGTTTTTAAAACTTCTATTCCATCCATTCCTGGTAGCCAGATATCTAGTAAAACCAGATCGGGGGGATCCGCTTGGATGATTTCCAAGGCTTCAACACCATCTCCTGTCACAATGACTTCATAACCTTCATCCAAAAGGATTCCTGTCAGTGAACTGACAATATTTTTTTCGTCATCGACAATGAGTATACGTTCTTTAGGCAAGGAGTTCTCCAGTCGGGATAAAGATTTCAGTTTGTGGGTGTGGCAATACCCAGCCGTGTGAATTCGAGATAATAGATTTTGTGACCAGCATTGATAAAGTTTTTTTCGTATTTGGTTTTGGGCAAGTCCTCACGAGTCTCTAAAAATCCTGACCCCGGACCCTGATTTTGAAACAGAGGTTCTGAATTAAAGTATTCCAGCATTTCCATTGCATAGACTTCGAAATCCGTAGCCAAGTAAATTCGTCCTCCGGGGGCAAGCTTTTGCCCAATCAGTTTAACAAAATCGGGCTTGATCAACCTCCTTTTTGTATGTCTTTTTTTTGGCCAGGGATCGGGGAAATTTATATAAACGGTTTCCAACTCTCCATCCTTGAACAGCAGTGGGATTTTAATTCGCACATCTCCATAGGCGACCCGGATATTTTCCAATTGAAGCTTCTTTTTCCGCGTCATCACTTTCCGGATTCCCTTATGATAGAAATCCATGCCGATAAAGTTGCTCCGGGGTTCCTGGGCGGCCATCTCAATCAGGAAGCTTCCCATTCCAAAGCCAATTTCCAGTTTCAGCGGTTGAGAGTTGCCGAACTGGGCTTGCCAGTCGGGCCACTCATCGATATCAAGAAAATTAAGATCCTCTTCCGCGATTTTGGAAAAAGAAATAAGGGGTTTTGCGGTCATTGAGCTAATACAGAATCGCCCTCTCAGGAGTTATCATGAATGGTGATCACTTTTAATACTTCATACTCTATTTTACCATCAGGTAGTGGAATGGTGACCTCATCCCCTTCCTGTTTTCCCATCAAGGATCTTCCAATGGGAGAGGCGGGGGAAATTTTTCCTTCGTCAGGGTTGACTTCCTCGGGGAAAACCAGCCGGTACTGGGTTTCTTTTCCGTTACCTATATCTTTCAGCTTCAAAGTACTTCCGAGCCCGGAACGGTCTTTGGGAATCTGGTTGATGTTGATGGCCATGATGTCACTGATGCGTTTTTGCAAAAGCGAAATGCGGGACTCAAGAAACATCTGTCGCTCCTTAGCCGCTTTAAATTCAGCGTTTTCACTCAGGTCTCCATGTTCCCGCGCCGTTAAAATGGCTTTGGGAATTTCCACCTGAAGTTCTCTTTGTGATACTTTGAGGTCATTGTCCAACTTGTCCAAAATGGGAAGCCGCTTCATTGGGAATTCATCTCCCTGATTTTAAAATAATGGTTAAATTTGGTTTTTTGCCTAAAAAAATGGAGGGTAATATCCCCGGATATGTTTCACTTAATACTAAAACCAGACAATATTAATGACTAAGCCTGGCTAACTTGTAAATCGGGGAAACGGGTTGTATGGAAATTTTATAAAGGGTTTGGTTGTCATCCCTTACACGTTCTCTGATCTGCCATTGTAGGGCTTGAATCACCATCGGGTCAACATAAATTTATAAAGAAAAAGTCGTGGATAGATCGCACATCTCTCCCAGGGAAAGGCCTATAAAGGCTTGACGAATAAGGGAATAAATGGATAATGCTTAACATTGGTCAGATTAGACATTTTGAACCGTCCGATTGTATTATTAAGAGGATTTCACAAACAACTTTGAAGTGACTTGGTGAAAGAAAAACTCCTGGAATTGCTGGAAACCAAAGGAGACCTGCCTCCTTTATCCGATATCCTCATCAATTTGGAGGGCCGGATTAATGACCCGGAAAGTGATATTGAAGAAATATCGGGCCTGATCCAAACGGAACCTGTCCTGTCAGGGCGTTTGATTAAACTTTCCAAGAGTGTTCTTTTTGGGGGTGGGCGCGATGAGGTGTCGGACCTGAATTCGGCTATCATGCGGCTGGGACTTAAAAAGGTTCTCGATTTGGCCTACACTCTTGAATTGCCCAAAGTGTTTAAAAAACCCAAGTCTTTCGATCATATAGCGTTCTGGAAACATTCGCTGGGAGTGGCTTATTTGTCGAGAACCCTGGTTATACATGTGGGAGGGAGTAAGGAGGATGTGGAGGCCAGTTACCTCGCCGGATTGATGCACGATGTCGGCATTCTGGTTTTCGATTATTTGATTCCTGACGAATACGGAACATTTGTAAGGATTCTCAGTGACTCCGACAAAAACCTGGAAGACCTTGAATTGGATACCTTTGGCATTTCTCATCCTGAACTGGGAGCCCGGTTTGTTGAAAAATGGTGGCCGGTTTCGAAACAAATTGTGGCATCGATCAGGAAGCACCACGGCCCATTATCAGACAATATAGACTCTCCTGGAATTCCCAAGTTTATAAATAGTGCCAACCAGATTGCGAATCAAAATGAAATTTGCAACGGTGTTTCTTCCTATATTCGTCCTATGAACACTAAACTATTAAAAATATTAAAGTTGAATAATGACGAGCTGGATGTTTATGTGAAAAATACCGTTGATGGAGTAGCGGCGGCGGAAGCGATTTTGATGGGGTAACGTTTAGATAAACAAGTATTTACATTTTATTTTGTAATGTTATAATAATTTTCATCCGAAACACTTGATAAACCAACAATTTGCTTAATAGTTAGACCCATGCCGTCAAATGAATTTACAGTTAAATTTCATGGAGTCAGGGGCTCAATTCC
>CATMOP010000223.1 GCA_950072225.1 uncultured Nitrospina sp. | reverse complement strand
AAAAATCACGAAAGGGATCAGGAGACTTGTTCTCCCCAGGGCCGGGCCGAGGAACACGGAAATTTTTATGTGCGGTCCCTGCCTTGGCCTTGGTGCTCACATTAACCACAGCGGGGTTTTGCTTTTTTGCAATATCGACAAATATATTACTCGCAAGTGGCTGGGTATGACTGCTTAACGCAAAAAGGGTCCCTGGAGAAACAACCAGTCCAAAAGGAAGTAAAAACACAAAAACCAGTGAAGGGGCACGATGGACAAAAGATTTAAACATATTTTTTAATCCTCAATTGGACAAACAATCAAAAGTGAATTTCCACAACGGAAAAAGAAGCCCCCAGGAAACAACCCAGGCTCTTAATAAGGAACGGTCAAATAATATAAAGCTTAATACTTTGGCTATTAATTTTCGGTTAACAAAAAATCAATTTAAATTAATTTTGCAGGCCTCTAATAATGGATTCTTGGTAATTATATAATGCTTTTTCCTTTATTTACAACCTCAAAACCCTTAGATAGAACCTGCTGAACCCACTTTTGCACACCCTTCTCCAAACTAATTATATATTGACTCGCTTTAGGAGATAAAAGATAATCGCAATAGGCTATGGGTTTGCGCACTAACCAGTTCCTCAGGCCAACCAACCTTTGATTAGAAATAACCGGTCAAGATTATTGAGTATTCTACTTAATCAACGAAAAGAGTCACGTTTGTCACAGAAAGAGCTTTCTTTTTCCTCCGGCATTCCAGAGATTGGAGAGTATCAAAATAAAATTTATACTAATGATTTTTCCTGCTACTAATTGGTCCAAGTTATGAACCTGTTCCTATCCGCCGTGGGTTTGATGATGGTCTTTGAAGGAATTCCTTATTTTTGTTTTCCGGAACAGGTCAAGTCCTTTGCACGCAAAATTCCGGAAATACCTCAGGGCACCTTGAGGGTGATCGGTTTTTGTCTCATGATGACAGGCTTGCTGGTGGTCTATTTAGGAGGAGGCATAGCATAAAATGATTAAACGACTATTCCTGTTTTCATTATTTGGAGTTTGGTTATTCGTAGCTGGTTGCGCAACATGGGATGAAATGACAACCGAAACACCCCCACCCCCACCACCCCCCCCTGACTTGGCCTATCCCTTTTTGGACATTCCCGTTCCCAGTGGATTTGAGCGGAATCATTCCAAGTCCTTTGTCTATGAGTCAGGAAGCGGAACCGTCAAAGTAGGTCGGTTATTCTTTTCCGGATGGGGCAATTTGGATGAAGTCATAAGCTTTTACCAGGACGAAATGGTCAATAAAGGCTGGAGCCTGGTTAACGCCATCAAACATAAGACCACGATTCTGAATTACGAAAAAGAAGGCTGGGTTTGCACACTGATGACACATTCCACGCTAGGAAAAATATATATTGAAATTCAGGCGGGACCGAAATAATCCGGGGATCCATGAACGACAAACCCGGCCAACAGTTACTGTTAAGTTTCCCTTTCCATCCGGAATATAATTTTTCCAACTTTGTTGTTTCGGAGGGATCGCGTATTGCTTTTGAAACGGCGAAGGAATTCTGCTCCGAGAATCCGGTTCCCTATCAAGCCCTGTATCTTTTCGGCCAGAAAAATCTGGGGAAAACCCATTTACTCCTGTCAATAGGCAATCGCGTGGCAGAGAAAGGGTTGCGTGCGGTCTGCATTCAAGGACATGATTTCGTTGACAAAATAGGGGGCAACCCATCCCCCGAAGCCCAACAAACCCTGGAGCAACTTTTGAACGTTGATTTTTTTCTCATGGATAATGTGGAAAGTCTTGCCAACTCTCCGACAGCACAAGAAAAACTTTACCATATCTACAACCAGATGATGGAAAAGGGTGGGAAGCTTGCGTTCACTGCAGGCCTCCCTCCTGACAGGAATTCTGCTATGGAAAGCTACCTTACTTCCCGATTTCAGTGGGGAATGGTTGCGGAGATCAAACCGATTGACGATTCCACAACCGCCAAAATCATATTGAAGCTCGCAACGGATATCAACCTGACTATGCCGGAATCCATCATCCATTTTTTGCTATCCCGTATTTCCCGGGATTTTATTTCCATTCAAAATGCGGTTTCCTCCATTAACCGGGAGTCTTATATCCAGAAGAAAAAAGTAACCCTGCCCCTGGTCAAGGCGGCTCTCGATTTATCTTAGCCAACCATGAAGTCCTACAATATCTCCACTAGTCTGGCGCATTGGGCAAAAGAAATGCCGGACCAGCCCGCGATCATTGAAATCCGGACCAGAGCTCAAATTACCTTCAAGCAGTTGGAAGAAGAAAGCAATTTGATTGCATCCGGCCTTCTCCATTACGGCCTGAAAAAAGGTGACCGGGTGCTCGTGATGGTTCCTTATGGAGTGGATTTTGTAACGCTGACGTTCGGATTATTTAAAGCTGGAGCGGTTCCCGTCCTGATTGACCCGGGACTGGGCAAAAAAAATGTTTTGCGCTGTATCAAGCAATCCGAACCTCAGGGAATCATCGCCATTCCTCTAGTCCATGCCGTGAAAACCCTGATCCCGGCTCCGTTCAAGTCGATTAGGCTCTCAGTAACTGTTGGAAGAAAATGGTTCTGGCGGGGACCCACTTTGGATCAGGTAAAAAGAAACGGGCAACCCGGTTACCAGGTTGGCAATATCCCTGAAGAGCAGGCGGCGGCTGTTTTATTCACCAGCGGCAGTACCGGCCCGGCAAAGGGGGTCCTTTACACCCACGGCATGTTCGGCCAGCAAATTCGAATTCTATGCGAGCACTTCGGCATTCTTCCGGGAGAAAAAGATTTACCCACCTTCCCTTTGTTCGGTTTGTTCAGCACAGGGATGGGAATGACTAGTGTGATCCCGGATATGGACCCCACCCGTCCGGCAAAAGTGAATCCTGAAAATATTATTCACCCTATCCAAAACTATCGTATATCAAGCAGTTTTGGCTCCCCTGCTCTTTGGGACACCGTCAGTCGCTATTGCCAAAAAAACAAGATAAGGCTTCCTTCCCTCCGGCGCATCCTGATTGCGGGCGCTCCGGTTCCCGGAACCTTACTCAAACGTTTTGAGTTTATTTTGGAACCTGATTGTAAAGTCCTGACTCCCTATGGGGCAACGGAAGCACTTCCTGTCACTTCTATAGAGAGACAAGAAATCCTGGATGACACCTGGGCACAGTCGGAGAAAGGGGAAGGAACCTGCGTGGGCAAACCGGTTCCCGGCGCTGAAATAAAAATCATCCGAATTTCAGATGAACCTATCCCAAAATGGGAAGAGGGCCTGGAAATCCCCAAGGGTCAAACAGGAGAAATTATCGTAAAGGCCCCCTGGGTTACTAAAACCTATTTCAACCGGGAGGATGTCACTCGTCTGGCTAAAATCCCGGACGGCAACACTTTCTGGCACAGGATGGGAGATGTTGGCAAATGGGATGAACAAAACCGGCTTTGGTTTTGCGGTAGAAAAAGTCACCGTGTCATAATCGGTTTGGAAACTCTGTTCACCATTCCCTGCGAAGCCATATTCAACCAGCACCCTGATGTCAGGCGTTCTGCCCTAGTGGGTAAGGGTTCGGGAAATGATCGGGAACCCGTAATAATTATAGAACCAGAAAATAAGGATGGAGTCGCTAAAGACCGGAAAACCTTCACCAAGGAATTGCTGGACCTCGGGGCCGCATACCCGCATACCCGTTCCATAAAGAAAATACTTTTTTATCCAGACTTCCCGGTTGATGTGAGGCATAATGCCAAAATCTTTCGCGAAAAACTGGCCGATTGGGCCGAAAGCCAGTGACTCTTTTCAAGACATAGAAGAACTAAAAACTTCTCTTACCGATTAACCCTTTTTTAGCATCCTGAAAGTCATGTGCAAGCAAACGTTTATGGTTGCCGGAAAACCGTCTTCTTAAAGGATTGTTTTTAAAATCGGGATGACAAGACTAAACCACCGCTCCTGAAACCCGCCCGAGGATAGATGGTAAAGTGTCGGCCTTTTTTGTTGCTATGGAGCCTGAGGATAGTTTTCGAGGTGAAATAACCCAACGCCGCACCGAAAAAAACGTCGGATGCCCAATGTTGATTATCGTTAATTCGGGAAAGTCCCGTCAGGGTGGCGATACCGTAAGAAATGGGGGCCACCAGGGGAACCTCTTCATACTCATTGGC
>CATMOP010000222.1 GCA_950072225.1 uncultured Nitrospina sp. | reverse complement strand
GCCCAGGAGCGGAAAACACTGGAGGAACGAATCCAGAATGTGCCCGCCCAGGAGGAGGCTCTACGGCAGACGTACCAGCAATATCAAGGGGTACTGAATCAACTCCATCAACAGATGGAAGCCGCCAATCAGCCGCCAAACATGGACTGGGATGCTCTTGAACGAGAGAATCCCGTCCAGTGGTTGAAGCTCAAAGAATTAGAGCGACAGCGAAATGGCGAGATACAGGCGGTGCAAGCCGAACAGGCGCGTATGCAACAACTCCTTGCCGGCGAAAACGACAAAAAACTGCAAGACCATCTGGTGGTCGAGCATGGTCTGGTGTTGGAGAAAATCCCCGCCACAAAACTATTTTTCAAATCAATGCCTTTTTGAATTAAAGCGCAAACCAACCCAGTGACTGCCAGGCAAAGAAAAACGGTTAAAGCATAACCTCTTCCTAATTGGGAATAATTTATGTGAGGGGCTGACCCAGCCAGAAACAAAGCGGCCGTGAGCGCCGCAAAATGGGATTTGCACAACATCATTCCCACTTTATAGGTTAATGGCACAGCCAGCACACCGGCCAATAAAGAAGGCCATCTAAAAACCAACTCACTATCGCCCCACAAAGACAAACCAAAATTAGACATCAGGCTGAACAAGGTATGCTGATTGGGGTCAGGATAGTTGAATAAAATCTCTTTCCAGGGAAGTGGCCCGTATCGAGTGAAGGTAATCGCTTCATCTCCCATTAAGGGGCTCGACGAAGATGGGTATCGAAAGACTATGGCTAACAATGCAAGAAAAAAAATAAAGCGCGATCATTTTCAAGTATTTTTTTAACCATAGGGATGGCAGGAAAACTCAGTCAATCAATTAAGGGCACCTCTAAAAATTGCTTTTGGCCATGAGCAGCCCTTATAAAATAAGGGCCTGCGAGTTGCCCTATAAAAAATTACTGAACAGATAGAGATCCCCTTAAAACTGTATCAGTCGTTATCCGAGGAAGGGGGCATCAGGAATCCACAAAAGCCATGAAAATATTAAGACTGCCAAAGCGGGGGAGCCGGTTCAAAAAGGTACCCCCCGTACTGCAATCGACCACAAAACGAGAGGACCCCGCTCGTGGTCGGGCCTAGTGGTAGTTTGGGTCAAGCTGAGAGCGGTTCTCCGGGAGGCACTTCTTCTTCCTCTTCGAGGTCGTCTTCATCCTCCTCCTCACCGATCAACGAGTTTTCGTCATCGACCCTGAGTTCTTCAAATTCTTCCTCCACTTCTTCTTCTTTCGGATAGGGAAGTTCGTTCCAGACAACAATACGGGAGTTGCCCCGGTCACAGATAAATAGCCTGAACTTGGGTTGTGGCTCTTTAGGCTCTTCTTCCTCAGATTCGCCTTCGCCTTCCACCAGAGCTGTTTCTTCATTATCGTCATCGTCATCATCTGCCATGGGAATTTCCCGGAATCCCTCCTCTTCCTCTTCCTCGTCGATCAACAACAGGCCATAGGGATCGTTCAGAGTGCAATTGGAAGCTTCATCTCCGCCCCGGTTGACTACACTTTCAGTTAAAGACGATTGGCCAAGCACCATATCGGCGGGCTGTCCATTTTCGGTGGGAACTTCTTTCCAATACAAGACACGGTGATTACCGCTGTCGGAGATAAACAATCCGGCGTTTCCGCATACTACATCCGTGGGAAAATACAAACTGTCTGCGGAAGCTCGTGTGGCTCCATTGCCCCGATTCGGCTCACGGCTCAAAAAATCCTTTTGCCCAATCACCACATCGGCGGCCACCCCTGTGTCCCTGGGAATTTTATTCCAGATCAGCACACGGTTGTTTCCCTGGTCCACCACGAATACCCGTTCGTTTTCGGCATCAAAGTGCACACCCGTTGGGAAACTAAGGGTATCCTGACCTACATTATCGAATTCGCCCTGGTTGGGCCAGCGTTCATCTATTCCTTTTTGTCCCAGTGAAACGTCCGCGTTCCAACCGTCACTAAAAGGGATTTTGTTCCAGATTAAAACCCGGTTGTTGTCTTTGTCGGCGACAACCACATGTTTGTCATCGCTAGAGTGAATCCCCATGGGGAAAAACAGAGAACCGGAACCGACAAACCCTCGGCGGTTGGCTTCATTATCATCCATATTATCCTGCCCCATCACCAGCCCTGGAGGCTCGCCATCCTCCGTGGGAATTCCCTCCCACCTCAATACCCGGTGGTTACCGCTGTCTACTACATAGAGTTTTCCATCGATCACAGCAATACCCGCCGGCTGGGAGAGGGTATCCTCCTCCGACTTACTGATAGTAAACCCATCCAGGTCTTCGTTTCCCAAGCCCGAGGTCATTTCATCCAGAGTTGTGGTCATACCTCTGTTTTCAAGACAGTCGGCAAAATCTTCCTGGCCAAGAACCAGCGATGACGGTTCGCCATTTTCCTCGGGAAACTGCTCCCAAATCAATACCCGATGGTTGCCCCTGTCAGAGACAAATAGCATGTCACCAAACACCGTGACATATTGAGGTTCACAAAGCGTGTTGTCGCCAGGGTCATCCGCTCCCCGGTTGGATTGGGACATAGAAAAATCTCCCTGACCAATTACCAGAAAAGCACCCGTTTCGGGTACCACCTCTTTTTCAACTTCATCCACCTCGTCCAATTCCTCAGATTCATCGACCTCATCCAGATCCAATTCAACTTCTTCATTGTACAAAAATTCTGGCATTTCTGGAGCAATGGCACCAGGTGTAGCAATAGCCTCATAGAACTCGAATGCGTTTCTTTCAACTTCAGAAACAAAGGTTTCCAAATTATCTTCTTCAATTCTTGAATAGATTGTTGCCATACGATCTGCTATAAATGCAAAATAGTTTGGAGCAACTTCGAATGCCTTTTCAGTCCAGGTAAATGGAATCCAAGCCATTACTTGTCCATTTTTGCGATCAACTGTAATCTTCAGTTGAGGGCCAGGATAGATAATGCCTCCACATGGTACATCATAATTATTCATATACGCTAAGACTTTGTAAACATCTTCTTGCCGAGGAGTTTGCTGTAATTCATATTTTGCCTCGAAATAAAAATTGACTCCTCTATAATTCAAAAATATCTCGGGTCTTCCTGAACCTTGAATTGGGTTTGCTGAAGCCTCGGCATCTCCGAACAAGGAACCCATTATTGAATCGCTCCATCCTTGCCTTACTTGTTCAGGGGCATCATATTTCAAGACTATATCTTTGTTCTTTGAACGGAATTCTCTCAATGATTTAGCATGAGAACGCAATTTCAGACCGGAGGCCATTTCACACAGGATCCAAAGAGCGTAGATGTCTGTCATTTTCTGAGTTTGCACGAGGACTGTTTCCTCATAGTAAGATTGATATTCATCCAAAAATTCACGCCATAATGGAGGAAGATCGCGATAGGCTCTATTTTTACTCCAAGTCTTAGCATTGATTATAGCCTCGCGATTTATCAGCCGGTCTTCCTTGCGTGTTTCTTTAGCTACTGGTATTATCTCCGCCAGTTTTCCATCACCTAATACCTGTTTATGGAGTTTACAAGCTAAATCGAGTTTATCCATCATTTTCTTGGCCTCATCATCCATTGCTTGGTATTCTTTACCATAAATTGCTGACCATGCCTTTTTCTCACGTTCTCTACGGTCCATCTCATCCCTAAAGAATATTGCTTCAATGAAAACTTCCATATGGAATTTTACCAGCAAAATATTAGTAGGAGTACTCCATTTCCTCTTGCGTATGTCAGTGACATGTGCAGTGGCATACTCTGTACCCTTCTGCGCACGAACCAAAGCCGTTTTTTGCCATCTTACAGCCCCCCTGATCTGGGCCTTCATGGTCTTGCGCTCTACTTCAACCTTGTAAGTATAGGCACCTTTACGAATGTCGGCAGTTGTTTTTAATAATCTTCCTGAAAAATCCAATAATTGCTCGATGTTTAGCATAATCTTTTCTTCCTCAATAGAAGATGTGGCACCAGGATACATCTCATCAGGTTCTTCGGCTCCCGACCCCCTCACAAGATCAGGGATATGTTCATCCCGAAGAAACTTAAATTGTTCATAATCCAGCATTTTAGGGGCAATTACTACTTCCAATTTATTTGATATTGAATTACCATCTTTACTATGTAAGCAAATCAACTTCTTACGATGGTGATGAGATAATTGTTGGCTCTGGTTCAAATGGGAGGATATCA
>CATMOP010000221.1 GCA_950072225.1 uncultured Nitrospina sp. | reverse complement strand
AAAAGATTCTTAATTTTTGGGTTAAGAAAAAGAATCCCATCCTCAATAAATAATGTTCTTCCCCCCGTCTCATATTTTTCCCCAGAAAATTTGTAATTGATCTGGCGCACTTGTTTTTCCCTATCCGGTGGGTAGATAGTATGTGTTAATAAAATGTGTTTGTTTTGGTGCTCAACCTTGTCGGTAGTTATTACTTTTTGGGACTGAGGACCATATACGCTAAAGACATGGTCGATAAGTTGACCATAAATACCTAATGTGTGTCTGGATGTGGTTATTTTTTTCTTTCCGGAAGAATCAAATGTGGTTTTATTGAAAATATAGTTTTCAGATGTTTTCCAAAAATTGAGTTCATATTGGTTTTTTTCATCGATCAGTTTAAAATCACGCGCTGGGTTCTGAGTTTCCTCTACGATCTTGGCAATAGCTTTGTCTGCTTCCTTCGAAATATTACTTTCTTCCAGTAATTCCCGAAGGCTGAAAGCACGGTGGATGACCGAAAGGTAATTGTAATGAGTCAAGGGTTCCAGCTTTTTATATAAGCTTTTTGCAATAATTTCAGCACCCTTGGCGTTAAGATGTCTATCGTCTTTAGAGAAAATATAATCCCCAGCATTTTTTCCCTTAAAATCTGTTTCCAGAAAATCGATACACTCCACACCGTTATTTTTGCAATAATCTGCCAGTTTGGAATGTTCCATTCCAATGGGCTGTTCTTCATCAAGCTTAAACATTAAAGGGATGATGCCAATCATTAGCTTGATGTTTCGAAATGTGGCGGCCATTCGGATTACATCTAGAAAGACCCTTTGCATTTCCCAACCGAGGGAGGCGTAACTGGCGTTAATGCAGTCCGTCAACGATGGCTTCATCTTTTGTCTCTCTAGAAGCCTGTTAAATCTAAAGTTTATAGTTTGATATAAAGCTGATCGCCTGAGAAGTGCATTAAGCTCCCCTTCTCCTGGTATCAGTTCTTTGTCGGTGGAGTTGCATCCCAGGAATTCTGGTTCATGAGGCACATCGTTATGATAATAAGACAGATATATCAAATCGGGTTGAAACTGGAACCCATTTGTGTAGAGGTCATATAGTTCGCTATCGGTGTTATAACCAGGATGTGCAAAGCTTATGACTTCAAACCGGGTTTTTTTTGAGTTTTCATTCAGATAGGTCTCAAGTTTTTTAGGAATAATATCCTTTAAATTGTCAATACCTTGACCAAAAGTCATGGAATCACCCAGCACCAAAATACGAAAGGTGTCTTTGGGTTTTGCCAAACTATGCTCATGATCTCTGTAGCCCAATGAATTATAGGTGACGTGTTTTTTAGACCATTCCGGACCGATTATTTTTTTCTCGTTGTAATCCAATATTTGGAGAATAATTTCTCCAAGAACCACTAGCAGGATTAATGCAGAAACGGAGAGTAATATGTTTATGAGAAAGTTGGAAAACTTAGGAAAACGGGAATTCATATTGGGGCTTATGAGGTTTAACTTTATTTGAGATTTCCCATATGGATATTAAAATTCATAGAATGTCGTTCTGATAGGGTTTAACCCTCTTTCCTGCTGGCCATTAACTTCTCAATCTGTTTTATGGTTTTGGGAATCTTACTGGAAAGGTTCACACACCCGTGTGATGTCATGACAAGATTGTCTTCGATGCGAATACCGATCTTTTCATCATAGGTTTTTCCGTTCAGGCGGAGGCGAAACTCCCCATACAACCCAGGTTCATTGCTGATCATCCAGCCCGACTTCATGGATTGTTGGGAGTAATTGCGGAAAGGATCGCCATCATGTTCCTGTTCGCCCATCAAGTGGCTCACCCCGTGCGGCCTTCCCTTATATAGCAGTTTAAATTTTCCTCCTATCGCCGTGAAGTTATGTTTGAGGCCCTGATTTATCTTATCCCAACATAGCTTATTTAACTCATCGATCATCACTCCGGCCCGCGCCTTTTTCTCCACAGCAATTTGGGCTCCCAGAACAATTTCATAGAGTATTTTCTGCATGGGATTGAACCGCCCAGACACGGGGAAAGTCCTGGTAATATCGGCATGCATGGTCATCCAGCGAATTCCAAAATCGATCAGCAGCATTTCGTTTTTAGAAAAATCGTCATCGTTCTTTGTATAATGAAGAATATTCGCGTTGCTTCCTGAAGCAACGATGGAAGGATAACTAAGACCATACGGTGAGTGCATTAGCATTTGACCTTCCAGGAATCCCTGAACCTGGCACTCATTTTTAAAATTTCTGAAATTTTTCAGCATAACCTTAAATCCGTTCCCTGTTATTTCCTGAGCTTTTAAGGCGTTGCTCACATCATATTTATCCAGTGGCAGACGCAATTCAAAATGGTTCTTCATGATATTTTGCAAAGCCGGGGCCTTCCAGGACCGCAACCAACCCTCCAGCTTCTTTTTGAAGTCATAATTATGGTCTGTCGTGATAGCACAAGTCTTGCCTCTTCGGGTTCCCTCCAGCCATAGCGTTCCCAAGTTCTTTTTCTTTTGTTTGGATAACCGCTCCTTCAGGACATCCTTGAATGCTCGGATATCGCGGACATCCTGGATTCCCGTAACCGACCGTACCGCCTTCAAGCTTTGGTCGTCCCCGACCCCAAAACGAACTCCTTCCCAAAACTCCAGCTTTCGATCCCTGCTATCTACAAACAAAATTTCATCAGATACTTTTGAATCCGGGTCCAGCAGCAGAATGACGTTATTTTGGTTAATGCCCGTTAAATACATCATGGCGGGTTCCTGGTAGGTGGGGCAATAAGCATAGGCCCATGTCGTCTTTCCTCCTGGGCCATAAGGCACGCCGGTAATCGCCATGAGACGATCTTCTTTCACCATTAATTTTTTTCTTCTTCCACGAAATCTCCGTTTCGCAAAAGACCCTGCTTCCCCATCCCTGAATATTCCTGTGTAAACTTTTTTCATAGTCTTCATATATTCAATCTATTTTTAAAATCACATTTTTTATCTACACAGTATAATAATACTATAAATGGGAACACGCCCCAAACCCATTCCAGATTCACCAAAAGAAGACCCCTTTATGTGTGGACGGTATACGCTTGCCAAACCTTTGAAGACCATCGAGTCGCATTTCGCTCCTGTCCATATCAATTTGGAATATCGACCGAGCTACAATATCGCTCCCAGCCAGGTATCCCCAGTTGTCATCACCTGTTCCGGGCAAAGGGAATTGACTGCTATGAAATGGGGCCTGATACCACCATGGGCAAAGGATGAAAAAATCGCATGGAAACTTATTAACGCCCGGTCAGAAACTGCGCACGAAAAACCCAGCTTTAAAAATTCATTAAAAAATCAACGTTGCCTGATTCCTGCAGATGGTTTTCTAGAGTGGAAGGGAAAAGAGAAACAGCCTTACTATATACAACTAAAGAACCAACCTCTCTTCGCCTTTGCCGGACTTTGGTCCACCTGGAGCAATCCTGAGGGAAAGAGTTTGAATACCTATACCATTCTGACGACTGAAGCCAATGAAAAACTAACACCTATCCATGAGCGAATGCCGGTCATTTTACCTCTGGCGCAATACAGTACCTGGCTTGCCTCCGATTCCAATCCTAATGCCTTGCGGGCTCTTTTGACTCCTTTTCCAGCAGGAGAGGTCGACTTTTACCCAGTATCCAAAGAGGTGAATCAAGTTTCTGATAGTACCAATTCTAAAGAACTTTTAAGACCTATAACGCTTTAAAAACCCTTATGGCTAGCGGTATGGCTAGTGTTTGCCGCTTTTATGGGGAATTACTCCCCGGGTTTAGGGTGAAAAGGGGAGAGTCGCCTAAACGGCATCTGAGGGCTTTAATTCCTCCCTGTTCCCCGCCTGTTAATATCCTCTTCTCCCCAACTCCATCTTATAGAACATCCCAGCCTCTTTAATCATCCTGCCCAGTATCACATCATCCAAATCATCAGGCGGTATGTCCTTGGGATTCAGGCACACGCCCTCATATTCCCCAATTCCTTTCAGTCAGCTTGAAGGTGATACCGTTGATGCTGGTTGCTGTTTTGTTTTCGAGGTTTATTTTCCAAGTGGACATTTAGATGAATACCTTGGCTTTAGGTATGGTACTTACGATGAACCTTGCCCTTTAAGGTGTATAACAATTTCGGCAGTACTAATCTATTACGTCCCTGTACTTTTCGTTCATATCGTCCAACCTACGGATCAGGGTCGAAATCATTTGT
>CATMOP010000220.1 GCA_950072225.1 uncultured Nitrospina sp. | reverse complement strand
GTACCAATATAATTATGATTCAGAGACCGGGCCTCCTCCACCGCGAACTCCAAAACTTTCTTGGCTCGGGAGGTGAAAGGAATATCCCCGATGATCAGAGAATTTGAACTGCGAGGCAGATTTTTTTCCAGTTCCTTTTTCAACTGAGTCATATCCACACCGCTTTTTTGAACTATGGCAATAGCTATGCCCCCGCCATCCTTAATAACACCCTGCAAAATATGTTCTGTGCCTAGATACTCATGGCGATAAAGTTCTGCCTCCTCGCGAGCAAGGATGATGACTCTTCGCGCTCTCTCGGTGAATCGCTTAAACATGATTCAAGTTGCCTCAAAAATAGAGGATTCATAATTCGATAAGGAACCCCAAAGGGTAAAACCTGCGGGGACACCCCTGTTTTATAATCGGGTAACCGTCCCAATTATCTTAACAAATGATTTCAATTATAGAAAGGATTTATTTCCTCTCAGCTCTTCCGCGCTAAAGCCTTATATTTCATATAGTTATATCGCCATCTTGCAACCCGCCAAACCAGCGAATCCGGACTTGGCGCGTGATTCCTTATCGGCCAAAAATTGCAGGGACTTGAAACCTGAGTTGAACGGGAAAAACCAGCGTGACGCCCACTAGGCGTGGGGCCAGCGTACAATCGCTTTTTCTGGCAAGAAACCGTTTTTCTGGGCTCGACAAGCCATTGCTATCTGCCTCCGGTGGCTCACCGGCAGCAGGCCGCCTTTATAAGCTTGGGCCCATCAAGCGAATAAAATCTTGCATCAGATCCGGATCAAAATCATGAGCCATCTGTTTTTTCATAATTATCAGCGTATCAAAAGCGCTTAAAGCTTTTTTATACGAACGGCGGGTTGTCAAAGCATCATAGACATCCATGATTTTTCAGATACGCGCATACAAATGAATTTCATCGCCAATTTTTCCAAGAGGGTAACCCCCACCCTTAAATTTTTCATGATGCTCTGCGGCCATTTTCACCACATTATTCGCAAAACAACCCATCCCTGAAATGATTTTTCCTCCTTCAGTGGCGTGGGCTTTCATTGCCTCAAACTCTTCATCGGTAAGTTTGCCATCCTTGTTGATCAGGGCATGGTCTATTTTTGATTTGCCTACATCATGTAACATTCCACCTAGAGCTAATTCCTTGGTATTGTTTTTAGTCATTTTCTTCTTTAAACCGAAAGTCATGCAATACAATCCCACATTAACGCTATGGGTGTAGGTGTAATAGTCCTTGCTGGTTAGTGCCGAAATTCCGTGAAACCCCGCCTCGGCGGAGCTCATACAATCTCCCATCATAGCCATGACTTCTTCGGATGATTCCAGAATCTTTTCTGAAACGTTATTATCAAAAAATTCCTTCATTACCCCTTTGGAAACTTCGTAGATTTTTTCGGTTTTCACCTGGAGAGGAACATTCGGATTGGCCATAACCGATTTCAGGGCATTGGTGGCAAATTTGTAATATTTGAACAGGTCTTCTTCATGAATATAATAATCCTGGTCGGCCCTATCTTCCAGAAGTCGCATTATCTTTTCCTGATGTTTGCGCTCCGTACTGGCAAACTTTACAAATTTCACAGTTCCATAACTATCTGTTTTATAGAAAATATCAAACCCCTCATCTCCTCCCTTAGCGAGGAATTCGAGATTGATTTCCCTATAACTACTTTCTTCCGTTGCCGTACCCACCCTGACCTCACTAAATTCAGGAAATAGTCCCTTCCCTTCTGGCTTCAACCACCTTTATGCATGACGACCATAGGGAAAATTTTTATTAAAAGGTCTACCTTATTTATATCATTGATTACAAACCTTTAAGGCATTAAAAGTAATCCTGTTTTGTCATAAAATTTTAAAACATTTAACCTAATCTTCTCAAACTGAAGAAAAGGGGTAGTTCTAATAAGCTGAAATTTAAGGCGCTCTTTAAATTTGGATAATTGAATAAAAAAAATGCTTGATTAAAAATTCTTTTGTGCAATGTAAATATGAGCAAAGAAAAATCAAGCAGCGGGAATTCTATACCCTTCATCAATTCGTGACAGAAAATAGATGATGGCTCGGGTACACCCCATTAAATCGGGCATGGACAGACTCTCCCCCGGCTCATGCATTCTGCAAGCCGGATCATATGCGCCCAGGCAAAGGGGGTGGACATTCCCCAACGCCTGCATGAGTTTCGCCACAAATGGAATGGTGCCCCCACAACCATAAAGACATGCTTTTTCACCAAATCCTTTTTCAAGGGAGTCTAGTATTAGGGGAAATACCGGATGTGCGATTTCAGTCATCCAGGGAGAAGCGCCCTTATCAGCCTTGATATCCAACTCAAATCCAGGAGGAATATTTTTTTCGAGATGAGACCGAAGTGCTTCTTCAGCCTGGACTTCGTTGTTGCCGGGAGCCAACCGGATTTCTACCCAGGACCTTGCTGATTTTTCCTCAAAGAGCTGGCCCGTTAAATCGTGATCGGCTCTAAGGGCTTGCACTTGAACCCGATTCGTTTCTTCTTCTGCAATACGCAATTCCTCAAGCTGTGGATGCCACCGTCCATCGGAAGAAATAAGGTCATCAACCATGCGAGCCAATTGCAATTCAGCAACGGGGACCGGGCCTCCATTGACTCCCGAATGAGGATCTTTTTCAGCTGAACGCAAGATAACATCTATCGACAAAGGTTTCTCGCTGATAATTTTAATTTTTAACTCCAGGTTATAGCGATTTTGTTCGGTAAGGATTTTTTCCAACCGCCCTTTGAATTCTTTTGAATCCCTGATATCAGGAAAAGTCAGACGAGCTCCAGCCACCCCCAGGATCACACTCCCGGTAACCCGATGTCCGGGACGGGCATTTGCAAACGAAGTTCTTAACTGCGCAATCAACATTGACGGAACATCTTCGGAAACCGTGAGGCGGGTATTTGGAAGAAGCCCAGCGGCCTCTTTTAAAGCTGACACGGAAGTGGGAACCCGTACATAACCTTCTCGTTCAGCATCCGTTACCAGTCGATCCGCATTGGAAATTTTCGGGATTCCCAGAGAGTGATCCGCCCGAATGAGGGTTGCAAGTAGCTTGTAAAGTGCTGTTTGCTCATCAATAGCAACATCTTCCCGTTCGGCATGGACGGTCACATCCATCTGGATAATTCCGCGCAAGGATGTAGTGAGGCCCGGTTTGCCCTGAGCAGGATTGACCACATCGGTAATCACGACACAATGGATGCCTTTGAAAAATTCCTCATTTTCATGGATTTGGTCAATCAGGCTGTGGGAACCGCTTTCTTCTTCAGTCTCATATATTATTTTGATATTACAGGGAAGCTGTGAAATTTTTTCTTTTGGATTTTCCCCAGTCTTAATACCCACATGCTTGAAAATGGCATCAATAGCCATTCCAATTGAGACGACTCCGCTAAGATCATCAGCGGCTCCACGCCCGTAAGCCCGGGAACGGTCTTCATTCCACCGCAATTGTGTGGGAGGAGTTCCTCCCCATTTTTTAAAACGTCCGTCATCCATATAAGGTTGCTTATCAAGGTGGGCATAAAAAAGAACCGTAGGCTTTTCTTCGGATACAAAAGTTTCCGCCATCAAAATGGGAAATGGACTACTGGACCGTGAATTGCTTATTTTGACCTCGGACAAACCAATTTCCAGGAGGTAATCGCGGGCGCATTCAAGAATTTCCCGCATATCGCTGGGTGTGGTGCGGTCGCCCTCAAACTCGTTGACGCCAAAACTCCGGCTGTCAATGCGGACCATTTGTTCGAGTGTCTTTAAATGCTTTTGCACCAGTTCCGAGTCAGGACAAATGACTTCAGAGCAAAGGGACTCAAGGGATTCAGACTTCATTTCGAGGCAGTATGGAAGGGAGGATCGCTTAAATAATCAGATTTGACCAAAAAAACTTTCATATGGAGAACTCTATTTATCCAACAATTTTCTCTGTAACAACTCGCAGACCCTTATATCTTGCGAAAAAGCGGTAGGGAGATGTTCTATGCCAGCCTTAAACCCTAGCGATTTAAGAAACGTAGCGTTACTCTCTCACAGCGGTGCGGGGAAGACCCTTTTATGCGAAGCCTTGCTGTTTAATCTTAAGGCGACCACCCGTATGGGCCGGGTGGAGGACGGTAACACCGTGTCCGACTACGAAGCGGAGGAGATCAAACGCAGAGGCAGTATTCAAACCACCCTGATCGCCTGCTCTGGTGACGGC
>CATMOP010000219.1 GCA_950072225.1 uncultured Nitrospina sp. | reverse complement strand
ACGCTCATACTGTGGAATTGGTGGGTGATGGTAAAGAAGCCCTCAAGAGGTTGAGGGAGGATCGGTTCGATGCTCTTCTGACCGATTGGATGATGCCGGAAATGGATGGGGAGACTCTTATCCAAAGGGTCCGGGATGAGGTTGAAACAGCCCCGTTTATTCTGATGGTTACTGCTGTCGGGGATGACGATTCACGTCAAAAGATGCTTCGGACGGGTGCTGATGATTTTTTAATCAAGCCCTACCAGTCTGCAGATGTGGTTCGGGCTTTATCCGATGGTTTCGCCCGGTTCACGCAACCTGAGCCTGAAGTCAGTGTGATTAAACCGGTTCGGATTAATGGCCTCCCACCTTTTGTTGGAGTTGTAATCACCGCTGGCACAGGAAGCCCGTTAAATATTCCTAAACTCTTTGATTCCATCAGCAAAGATTGTCCTGCTTCTTATTTTTTGGTTCAACATGGTCCGGAATGAATGACGGAGCTCCTTGCCCAGCAGATTCGATTGGAAACCGGCTTCCCGTGTCATATCGCATCACAGAACCTGCAACCGGAAGAGGGTCATATCTATCTTGCCCCCGGGGATCACCATATGGTGATCAATCCTCCTCCCGTTTCTCTAGGGTTGAACCAGAAGCCAAAGGCAAATTTTATGCGGCCTTCGGCAGATGTTCTGTTTGAAAGCGCGAGTAAGGTATTTGGGGAATTTTGTGTTGCTGTCATTTTATCCGGAATGGGTCGTGATGGAGCCCGGGGCGCGGGAACTATTAAGGCTGGGGCTGGGGCTGTCTTTGTAGAAAGTCCTGGAAAAACTTCAGTGCCTTCCATGCCGCGAACGGCTTTGGACTCCAGGGTGGTGAGTGCCTCCCTGCCCCTTGGCCTGATTGGGGAAGCAATAAACCATCAAGTGACCCTATCGAACAAAAAACTTTTACACCGTAAGAGGGAAGAATAGGGCGTTTTATTCTTTTCTAACCATCCATCCTTCAATAAGAAACATTCCTGCAACCATTAAAAGAAAAGGGGTGGCCAGAGGTATGCCATCGGAGGTTTGAGGCGCGGTTGTTTGAGAATGAGGCTCCTGAATTTCTATTTTCATTCCCGCAAGAAAACTCTCGATTTTTTTTTGGGATATCTTCCCCGGTTCTGACTCCTTAATGTCAATATTAACAGTGAAGGTTCCTGCTGGTTCCGCTCCATTAGGGATTTTTGCCAGTGTCTTTTGTATTGCCGAACTTGTTTCGCTGGAAGGTAAAGAGAAAAGATGGTAGATTCCCGGTTGAAAGGTATTGCTAAAGACCTCTTCTTCATTTCCCAAAAGGTGTAAGGCCCCATCCGGTGCGCGAACTATCCAATTGCTATCCGAACCCGATGCATTTTGGCGAAAGGTTTCTCCCACCAGAAAATTCTGCCTGAAAATACTATCCAGTCCCCTGGCAGAATACTGGGTCCATCGCTGAATCCAAGGTAAAAAAGTCGGTTGAATCGGGAAATCGTTCCAATCTCTATCCAGCGAACTCAAAAATAGTACAACAATACCCTTTCCTACATTCGCTTCGATCACTGCGGGATTCTGGTTTGAAAACCAAGTTCCTACTTTGAATATTTTGTTTTCCCTTGCTTGGATGGTATACATGGAATAAAAATTGATTTCCCGCATCTCCTCAAGCTCCTTAGGAGAAAAAATCTTCATTACCGGGTGTGTATTATTTTTTAACAATAGATGCAAAGGGGGTTCCCCTTCCTTGGGTTGATATTGAGAGTCTAGTTTGACGGGCAAGAGGTTTCCTAAACGTTCATTGATATATTTTGGGTTTACCTGATCCCCCATTCCGAACAACAGGGCACCACCATTTAAAACAAAATTTTCAAGCTCCAGTTCATAGTCTGGGGAAAGTTCACGCACATTCGCCAGGATGACGACTGAAAAATCGGACAGGTTTCGCAATGGAAGTTCAGCAAGTGTGGAAATGGTAGGGTCGATATGCGACAGGGATACCGAAAAAGGATTGAGGGCCCGCTCAAGATAAAAGGATTCACTTCGATGTGAAATGGTCTCCGGATCCCCATCGACCACCATGACTTTGATGTTTTGGCTGGGATGAAAAGAAAAATATCGGGAATTGTCTGTCGTTAGCGCATCGTCCGAGATCTGCCCTTTTCCATTGAGAGGTTGGTTTCTCCTGAAAGGATATAAAAATTCATGGATAAGGGTTTGCCCGGGCGGAATATCGAGGAGTTCTTCCTTCACGATCTTTCCTTCGAGAAAAAGGGAGAGTGGCCTTCTGCTCAAGATATTGGAAAAATTTCTGATCTCCACTTTTACTCTTAGTAAACGACTTTGGGTGAGAAACTCCTGGGATATCTTGGCGCTTTGGACCATTCCCTTATTGTTATCAGACTGCAGGCTTGAAAAATTCAGCACTTTAACCGGATAGGGTGCTAAATGCGTGATTTTTGAAAACGCTTCCTCCTTCCAGCCATTTTTGTCGAGGTCGGTAAGCAAGAAAATTTTCTTTTTTTCCTGTCTGGCAGAATCAAGCAGTTTGATGGACTGGTCAATAGCATCTCCGATGCGGGTTGTGCGGAAGGAGACAGACTGCTCTTTTAGTACTTTTTCGAAAATAGTTTTATCTGAGGTCCAGTCCTGCTTGATGCGTGCTGGAGAAGAGGCAAGAACCATGCTGTATTCGCTTTTATCGGGGGCCTGCTTGACTCCTTCAAAAACAAATTCCAGCGCGTGATCAAAAAGCGTTCTCTTACCGGCCTGTGTTCCCATGCTGTAGGAGTCGTCCAGAACAAACACGATGGAAGCGGGACGAAGAAATGCCTCCGATTGCCTGAAAGAAAAAAAAGGATCTGCCAGGGCAAGGCTAAACAGAGTGATGGCAAGGCAACGAGCCAAAAGCAATAACAATCTGTTGGGTCGGGACTTTCGGGTCGAGCGTTTTTGCGACTGTATAAGCAGATAGACTGCTGAAAACCGGATATGCTTTTGTTGCCTCCGGGTTAAAAGATGGATCAGGACAGGAACGGCAATCCCGAGCAGGCCATACAAAAACAGTGGAGAGGAAAAATTAAGGCTCATAATTTGATGAGGCTTTTACGCTTGAGTAAATAGTAACTCAAGGCCTGATCCAGGGGTTCGGAAGTGTCCAGGAAAACATAATCCACCCCAAGTCCGTTGCAGTCTTTTTTAAATGAATTTATATGATCATGAATAGTCTTCTGGTATTGTTCGCGAATGTCTTTTGGGTCGAGTCCCAAGGTGGGATCATCTTCCAGCGACTCAAAAACTATATCTCCCTCAAAGGGCAGATGAATTTCATCAGGATGCAAAACATGGAATAAAATGACCTCGAGGCCCCTTGAACAAAGGAGCTTTAAACTTTTCTGCAGGTCCTGGTTCTGGACAAAAAAATCCGAGACCAGGATGAGCATACTCCTTCCAGGTAGTCTTTCAGCTAGGCCTCTCAGGACATCATCGATCCGGGTCGTTCCCTGCGGGGGAATGTTGGTCAAACCATGCAAAATATGCTGATAATGGGAAGCTTTGGAACGAGGAGGAATATGCTCAACAACCTTGTCGTTAAACAAAGTCAGGCCTACTGCGTCAAATTGTTTCAAAAGCAAATAAGCAAGTGCCGCAACCAGAGTGCAGGCATATCCCATTTTTGAATGTTGATCTTTTAGGGGGGACTGATATCCCATAGACCCGCTCGCGTCCAGCAAAATCGTGCATTTCAAATTGGTGGATTGCTCAAATTGTTTGACATGATATTTATCGGTTTTGCCCACCACCTTCCAGTCGATATGGCGGATTTCATCCCCTGGAGAATAATCCTTATATTCCGCAAATTCCACCGATGCCCCCTTGTGGCGACTGCGGTGTTGCCCTGTTAGCAGTCCTTCCACCAGATTCATGGCGGTCATTTTTAAGGTGGAAATACGGGAAAGGACTTGAGCGTCAAACTTCTGTGCAGAGTTTTCCATAGACCCGATTGAAGTTGGAAAAAGCTATCTTTTCATATTGTCGCACAAAACCACTAGGCGTGGGGCCAGCTAGCAATAACTATTTCTGGCGAGCAAGAAGTATTGGCGGCTCAACAAGCCCTTGCCCCGGTGCATCCCCTGCTAAGGGGCATCACGTTTGAGCCTAGTGGTGGGTTGACATTGAGGGCGAGCCCTATAAAATGATCATTCACTCGCAACAATATAAAAATTTTTGTGAAGCCCACT
>CATMOP010000218.1 GCA_950072225.1 uncultured Nitrospina sp. | reverse complement strand
GTCGTTTATTAATTGAAGCAATTGATCGGGATTTTTATAATTGCGCTCGAACAGAATCAAGCCACCAATACCCTGTTGAATAATCAGTTCTTCAGTTCGGGCGTTGAGGGCGGTTCCCTCAAATCCTGATATAATCATCTGGCCGGTCTGTTGTTTCAGGGAAAGCAAAAGGAGTCAGCGTTAGGAAAGCGTTGATGAGCGGGCATCGTTACCCGGTTCGGCACCCGTATGTTACCATAACGTCAAAGTACCTCTGAAAAATTGTCGCCCTGAGCTTGTCGAAGGGCTTGAACCCTTTATGGGTGGGCTACGCTTCGATAAACTCAGCGTGACCTTAACTGAATCTTGAATATATGTTACGCAGAGTGGTGATCACCGGCCTGGGCGCAGTGAGCCCGAACGGTATTGGCCTGAAAACTTTTTGGGAAAATACTTGTAAAGGGATCAGCGGTATTGACCGTATAACCAGCTTCGATCCTTCAGCCCTTTCATGCCAGATCGCCGGTGAAGTGACCCAATTTGATCCTTCCGTTTATTTTTCCAAGTCAGATTTAAAAAAATTACCTCGTTCGGTTCCGCTTGCTGTGTCGGCTACTCAGGAAGCGTTAGCCCATGCCGGCATCGATCTTGCTGATTTTTCGGAAGAGGATTTTGAAGGGCTGGGAGTTCTGGTCGGGAGCGGAGGATCGGGGTTCGACTATTCGGAAAAGCAGTTCGAAATTTATTTCTCAAAACAAAAAAATAAAATTAGCCCTTATGCCATCCCTAATTCTCTGGTAGGCATGCTTTCCAGCGAAATCTCCATGCACTTTGGCTTCCACGGCCGGAGCCATGTGATCTCCAATGGATGCACCAGTTCCACCGATGCCCTGGGTTATGCTTTCAATACCATTCGATTTGGTCAGGAAGACTGGTTTGTGTCGGGGGGTGTGGAGTCCTGTGTCACTCCTGCCATGATGCAGGGATTTGAAAGAATGAAAGTCAATCCGCTGAACTTTAACGATTCTCCAACACGAGGCTCTCGTCCCTTCAACCGGGACCGGGAAGGGTTTGTCCTGGCGGAAGGTTCCTGGATGATTATTCTGGAAGAACTGGAACATGCCAAAGCGCGGGGAGCCGAGATCATCGCTGAAATTGCGGGCTATGGCACCACTTGTGATGCCTTTCACCGGGTAGCCATGATGCCGGATGGAAAACAGTCATCGAGAGCTATGAACCTTGCCTTGCGCGATGCGCAAGTGAATAAAGAGGAAGTTGATTATATCAATTTCCACGGAACGTCGACACTGATGAATGATAAAGTCGAAACGCTGGCGGTCAAGCAGACCTTCAACAGCCAGGCCATGAACATCCCGTCCAGTTCGACAAAATCCATGGTGGGGCATCCGCAAGGAGCATCGGGAGCACTGGGGGTAACCGTCTCGGCCCTTTCTTTAAAAAACGGATTCATGACTCCCACCATCAATATGGAAAGCCCGGACCCGGAATGCGACATGGATTATGTTGCCAATATAGGAAGAGAAAGCAAAATAAAAGTTGCCGTTAGCAATTGCATTTCGTTCGGATCAAAAAATTCCGCCATCATCCTGAAAAACTTTTCATAAAGACAATAAGGCTATGAAAATTTTCGTTTGGCCAAACTTGATGACAGGAGCAATGCTTGTTTTGGTTCTGGCGGGTTGTGGCGGGAAACTGGTGGACATCAATGTGACGATTGTCGATCAGAAGACAGCGTTGGAAAATCAGATATTGGGAAGTTTTGAAGAGTTGAGCAACGAAGTTCTTCTGCTGGCATCAGTGCGGTCGATAGATGAAGAAGGCAAACTCAAACCCGTTACCGAAATCCCAAAAGGCAAGCTGAGGGCTCTTCGAGCTATGCAACGCCAGGAATTCAACCGTGATGATATCCAGGAATTCAAACAAACCCTCTGCGCCGGCGAGGGGAATGACGGGACCCTTAAATTTTTTGACAACGCACGCACAAAAACCGATGCCAAATTTAAAGAATTTGCAGAAGCCATTATTGCGGAAGAGAATGAAGACCGACTGATTATTTTGCAAAGAATCGTAGCGACTAACGAAAACTTCACCGAGCAGGACCTCCTTAAAATCCGGAAAATTTCCGCCAGCCTCAACCGCGACAACGCCAAACCCGGCGAAAAAATCCAACAAGAAAACGGCGACTGGTCCACCCGGTGAGCCACCGGGGCTCACCGATAGGGCATTTTGTTGCCTGCCAACTGCTTGACAATATCGGCTTCAAATTGATTTTCAACCCGGACAAATTCTTCAAACTCTTTTGGACTTTTGAATTCAAAAACCTTGGGTTCTTTTTGTCCGCAGATTTCTTCATCCTGCTCAACGGTTAAAATATTTTTTTCAACGGTAGATATCACAAATTTTTTCCGTGTTTTAAATTTGGTAAAAATGTCCTGGTATACGGGTTCAAGATTGAGAGCCATGAAACGTCTCCTGCTTTAATTTATTTTTAATTACTGTAATAGAATTTTAACTTTCTCCGCAACCAAAATCAAACAATTTGATCAGAGAGCCAGAATGCTAGAGGGGGGATTTGGTTTCTCTAGCTGGTCGTGGATTTTTTCCACCTTCTGCAAATCCACGGCTTAGCACCTTGGCAAAACTATGCTAGTCTATGGCAGTACATGGGTGTGTTGATTTGACCACCTTCTTCTAACGACCCTTTCCGGGTGGTCTTGTTTATTGATCCCATTCACTTCCTCAATTAAATATGACAAATCGAATATCCCTCAACCGGCTGGCAGAAACGCTCATCCAGGAGTCGAGAACACCATTCAATACCGAAGATTTTGCCAAACATTTGGAGAGTAGGTGGCAAAAAGAAGTTTCTGACTCCGCCATGAAACGGCTGAAGAAAGTTTTGCATAACCATTCTTCGCTGATTGGGATTCCTGAAAGTGATTTCATTCCTTTTCGTGCGGTGGTCGATAAAATTAGCCATATATCTTTATCGGTACAACTAGGGGCCTGGGAGCTAAAACAAGGGATCCTGATTCCCGGACATCGCTTGATTCCATTCATGCCGGTGAACCTTAAAGAAAGTGGGTTGACGTTTCGTGATCCGCAGGGAAATGAAATTCCTAAACTGAAAGAGTCTTATTATATTCAGGATATTGTTCCTTTTTATCAGTATTGCGCGCGTTTCCCGGAAGAAATCAAGTTCAATGAATGGATTCCCGGAAAAAGTTGCATGACGGTTACGGTTTGGAATATGCGATCTCTGTACAAGAGTTTCTCATCGCGCCTCGGGGATGCACTTTTGATAGACCTTGTTGACTATGAGAAGGGAATCTATCAGATACGCCCCTATTCCTCGCGGCAATATCGGCTCGACCGATTGCGTATGCGGGCGCTCTATATCGCTTTGGCTACGCAAATGGATCCGCTCTGCCAGGATGAAAAATTTTGTTCTGCCGGGCTGGAAAAACAATTGTTGCGAATCCTTTTTTCCATGAACTCGGAAGTGTTTCGTGAGGTGGAGGTATTTTCCGTCACGGATTTTTTGGAGTCCCTCAAAGAGTGGACCGTTGTTGGATGTGAGGCGGGGGGGGTACAAATGGTTCCGGTTTGGCAAGCAGAATCGGGGCCTTTCGTTCGTGCCGATGCCAACCGGGTTGTAAAGGGAGAGTTGGGATCGCTGAACAAAATATTTCAGGATTTAAAATTGTCCTTTGACGTGATGGAATTTAAATCCATGCTTTATACGGTCATGGCTTCGGACAAGTACAAGCTGGAAGCGGTTTTTTTCCTGTTATTTGGAGGACAGGGAGACTTGTTCGAGGATAAGAAACAGCATGAGGTGTTTTACGGTTATCTGCGCGAACTTTTGTTCAAAATTTGCGAAGATCTTAAAACCCGCGAATCCCATTTGTTATCGGGTTTGAGGGAACAATGTGTGGATGTCAAATTTAGCCTGGTTGGGGTATTGCGGTTTCTGGAAGAGCAGGAGATCGGGCTGGAAGACCTGCCTGCGGACCTATTGAACCAGATTATCGAACTGGACCATTTTTGTACCGATGCGTTGCACCGGTTTGCCGAGAGGAACCGGCCGCTGGACCTGAAATTTATCCGGGATGTACGTGTTGCCTTGAAAGTGGTGCTCCCCCAACTGGCGATTGTGGAAGAGGAAGTTTATTCCCGCCTGGCTGTTTATTAGCCAGCCCACTACCGTGGGAGGGAATGTGGCAAGGATTTGATTGAGCCGAGAACACGGTTACTAGCCAGAT
>CATMOP010000217.1 GCA_950072225.1 uncultured Nitrospina sp. | reverse complement strand
TCTTGTTCTTCCTCAGCAGGTTCTTTTGTTGCATTTTCCTTGGATGTCACCTTTTTAAACTCCCTGGTTTTCAGAAATTAATTTGGAAACTATTTTCGCGGTATGGTTCACAATGGAAATGATGCGTTTATAATCCATTCTTTTAGATCCGAAAACAGCCAGTGTGCCAACATTTTCATTTCCTAGTTGATAATTTTGTGCGATCAGACTGCAGTTCCCCATTTCTTCCTGGAGATTTTCCTCGCCGATTAATATGGTCATTCCATCATGGTGCAGGCAAAGGTCGAGCAGATTGATCAATTTGGTTTTCTCTTCGAGAGTAGCCAGAAGAGCCTTTATCTTGCTGATATCCTCTGTGAATTCAGGCTGGTCGAGAAAATTCAAGGCACCTTCCACAATCAGTTCGCTATTTTCTTTTTCTTTCGCAAACAGGGCGGCAGAAAGGGCGTGGGCCTTGGTTGCAAGATGGTTGTAGTGTTCTTTTTCGAGCCGCAACCGTTTCAGCAACTCCCGCAGGATCCATTTGATGGGTTTTCCACTGAATTCACTGTTCAGGTAGTTTGAAATAGAGGTCAGTTGATCCTGGGTCATGTCCGCATCTATGGGAAGCACTTTGTTTTGCAGAATGCCTTGCTCGGAGAAGAATACTGCCAGAGCCGCCTCGGGGGCCACTTTGGTAAACTCAATATGCTTGAAACAGGCACTCGAAAAACTGGGAAGCATGACCAGTCCTGTTTGCTGGGAAACCTTGGAAAGATTTTCGCAGGCCTGCTCAAGCAGACCCTGAAGATTCTGTTTCTCAAGAGGGTATTCAAGCTCATGGGTTTCCGACAGCACCTCGGCTTTCATTAAAAAACTTTGCGGGCGCAAAAGGTGGTCCACATAAAACCGGTAGCCTTTGTCGGTGGGAATTCGGCCTGCCGACTTATGCGGTTGATTCAGAAATCCTCTTTCCTCCAAATCTGCCATCACATTCCTGAGTGTGGCGGAACTGAGGTGTTCGGAGTAAATCTTGGCTACGGTGCGCGAACCCACGGGCTCTGCAGTCTCTATATATTTATCGATGACCGCTAAGAGAACAGCTTTGCTTCTTTCATCTATTAATGAAGAACTCATTTTATCAGGCGATGTTGAATAGTTTTCAGAATCCTACTCCTTCGAATAAATTATCAACCAGAAAAATTTTTGTCAATATTAACCCACTCCTACCCCTGCGGGACATGAAGTCTAAGGAAAAATACCACGTGCTCACTGCCACCGGCGGCTACGCTGGTTTCAGGTCTTTTACTTTTTCCACGATCTGTGTTCCAATGCCTTCTTCGGTAAAAATTTCAAGTAACAGGGCGTGCCGGACACGGCCATCAATGATGTGAGTCTTATGCACTCCGGACTTGAGGGCATCCAGGCAACAATTAACTTTGGGGAGCATTCCATCCCGAATGACTTTGCTTCGGATCAAGTCGGAGGCCTGTTTTCGGGTCAAGCTGGACTGCAGTTTTCCAGCTTTATTTTTTACTCCTTCGGTATCGGTCATCAAAACCAGTTTTTCGGCTTTCAGGGCTGATGCGATCTTCTCTGCCACAAAGTCGGCGTTGATATTGAGGGTTTCCCCTTTTTCTCCTTTGCCAATCGGGGCGATAACGGGAATAAATTCGTTGCGGTCGAGGGTTTCCAGAATGTGCGGGTTCACTTTAGTGATCTCTCCCACCAGCCCCAGGTCAATTATTTCCGGTCGATCCATCTCAGGCGAATGGTTCACCTTTTTATACCGTTTTGCAAAAATCATGTCACCGTCTTTGCCGGTGATACCCACCGCATTGCCTCCTTGGTGGTTGATCAGGGAAACGATTTCCTTATTCACTTTTCCACCAAGAACCATTTCCACCACATCAATCGTTTCCTTATTGGTGACGCGTTGTCCTTCAATAAAACGGGATTGAATTCCCAGCGCCTTGAGGGTTTTGTTGATCTGCGGGCCTCCTCCATGAACCACAACCGGATTGATACCGATATATTTCATCATGACGATATCAAGGGCAAAATTTTCCTTAAGATCATCTGAAACCATGGCGCTGCCACCGTATTTGATAACGATGGTTTTATTGTAGAAGCTCTTGATGTAAGGAAGAGCTTCCAAAAGAATTTCCGCTTTTTGAATGAGTTTTTTCATAGCATGTTTGAGGCAGATCGCAATATTTATTAAGCAACGTTTGTCTGCCAAATAAATATATTGCCAGTCACCCGCGGAGGTTCTCGGCGTTAGAGGATATAACGGCTCAGGTCTTCGTCCTGAATAATGTCTTTCAGTTTATCGCGAATATATTTGGCATCAATAGTGATATCTGTTTCTTCCAGGTCCGGAGCGTCAAAAGAGATATCTTCGAGAAACTTTTCCATGATGGTCTGAAGTCGCCGGGCTCCAATATTTTCCATGCGTTGGTTAACCAGGGCGGCCATCTCAGCGATCTCATCGATGGCATCATCCAGAAAGGTTAGGTTAACCTGCTCTGTTTTCAGCAAAGCAGTGTATTGTTTGACCAAGGCGTTATCAGGCTCTGTAAGAATGCGGACGAAATCATTTTTGGTTAGGGAATCCAGTTCAACACGGATGGGGAAACGGCCCTGAAATTCCGGAATCAGGTCAGAGGGCTTGGCTGAGTGAAACGCCCCGGCCGCAATAAAAAGGATGTGGTCAGTTTTCACAATGCCGTACTTGGTGTTGACCGATGAACCTTCAACGATAGGCAGAAGGTCTCGTTGCACCCCTTCGCGGGAGACATCGGGGCCGCTGGTTCCGCCTATCTGGCGGCCGATAATTTTGTCTACTTCATCAATGAAAATGATGCCGTTTTGTTCGACTCGCTTCAGGGTTTCTTCCATTATTTGGTCCTGATCGAGTAATTTTTCCGCCTCTTCCTGACAAAGAACCTTGAAGGCATCCGGAACCTTCAGTCTTTTGCTTTTGGTTTTTTGTGGCATGAGGGAGCCGAGCATGTCCTTGATGTTGTTGCCCATCTCATCCATTCCGGCTCCAGAGCTCAGGTCAACGATTGAGGGCATTTTTTCCCGCACCTGGATTTCCACTTCGCGTTCATCAAGCTTGCCTTCCTTAAGCATCTGGGAAAACTTTTCGCGCGTTTGCTGGTAATGCAGTTTGCCGTTTGAGTCCAGGTTCGAGTCGGGTTTCCCATACATACCCGGAGGGGGAGGAAGAAGCAAATCCAAAAGCTTTTTAATGGCCTGTTCACGAGCCTGGCCGCGAACGCTGGTTTCCATTTCGTCTTTAACCATGTTTTTTGACAATTCCACCAGATCCCGGATCATGGATTCTACATCGCGTCCGACATAACCCACTTCCGTATATTTGGAAGCCTCAACTTTGATGAAAGGGGACTTGGAAAGCTTAGCTAGTCGGCGGGCGATTTCTGTCTTACCCACTCCTGTCGGACCAATCATAAGAATATTTTTAGGTCCCACTTCATCACGAAGGGAGTCTGGGAGTTGTTGTCGACGCCAGCGATTGCGCAGGGCAATGCCCACCGCCCGCTTGGCTTTGGTTTGCCCAACGATAAACTTGTCAAGTTCCTCTACAATTTGTTTTGGCGTTAAGGACGCCATAAACGCATCATCGGAATCCTGAGATGCGGTGTCGAGTTGGGTTAAGGCTGGTTCATTCATGAACTACAATTCCTCAATCGTTATATTAGAGTTGGTATAAATACAGATCGATTCGGTGATCTTCATTGCTTCTTCGACGATTTCCCTTGCCGAAAGATCGCTGTGTTGGATCAGCGCCTTGGCGGCGGCGGAAGCGAACATCCCTCCGGAACCAATAGCCAAAACGCCATCATCGGGTTCGATCACATCCCCCGTGCCGGAAAGCAGGAGAGAGTGTTCTTTATCGACCACTATCAGCATGGCCTCCAGTCGTCTCAGCATTTTATCAGTACGCCAGTCTTTGGCCAGTTCAACTGCTGAGCGGGGCAGGTTTCCCTGAAATTTTTCAAGTTTTTCTTCAAACCGGGCAAATAAAGCAAATGCGTCTGCGGTGGACCCGGCGAACCCCCCGACCACCTTGTCGTGGTGCATGCGCCGGACTTTGCTGGCGGAATGTTTCATTATTGTATTGCCCAGGGTGACTTGCCCGTCACCACCTATGACGACCCCCCCCTTATGGCGAACAGCGAGTATTGTGGTTGCTTCCATCATATTGAGTATTGTACTGGAACAGAATAAAAAGGGAAACCGGATTAATATTATTTCATTGCGGGTTTTTCTTTGGCGC
>CATMOP010000216.1 GCA_950072225.1 uncultured Nitrospina sp. | reverse complement strand
GTACACTTTTTTCTTTTCACATTAACCTGCAGGCCGCTGACCCCGGAAACACAAGGCTTGCCCATCGCCCGGGCCACCACTGCGGCATGGGAGGTCATGCCTCCCCTAGCGGTCAGAATTCCCTGCGAAACGCTCATTCCATGTATATCCTCCGGAGATGTCTCCATGCGGACAAGAATGACTTTTTCTTTTTTCTCGGCCAGTTCCTGGGCACGCTCAGGAGTAAATACAATCTTCCCTCCCGCCGCACCGGGGGAGGCACCCAAACCTTTGGCCAATAATTTCAATTTCACTTTGGGGTCAATCATCGGATGAAAGATTTGATCCAATTGGTTTGCCGGAACCCGCATCAAGGCTTCCCGTTTACTGATCAACCCCTCGTTCACCATATCGATCGCCACTTTGATGGCCGAGGCAGCCGTGCGTTTGCCAGCCCGCGTCTGCAACAAAAACAGTTTCTTGTTTTCAATAGTGAACTCCAGGTCCTGCATGTCTTTGTAATGGTTTTCCAATTTCTGGTAAACCTTTACCAAGGCCTGATACGCCTCCGGCATATCCTGCTCCAGCTTTTCGATCGGGTTAGGCGTCCGGATTCCCGCAACGACATCCTCCCCCTGGGCATTGATCATGTATTCCCCATAGAATTTCTTTTCCCCCGTCGCCGGGTTCCGGGTAAACGCAACACCGGTCGCCGAAGTATCTCCCATATTGCCAAACACCATGGACTGAACCGTGACCGCCGTACCCCATTCGTGCGGGATGCCATTCAGCCTTCTGTATGTTCGCGCCCGTTCCGTATTCCAGGAATTGAATACCGCCTCAACCGTCATGCGCAGCTGTTGTATAGAGTCTTCCGGAAATTCTTTCTGAGTGGAGCGCATTACCAAGGCCTTGAACTGCTTGATGAGCGCTTTCAACTCGTGCAGGGTAAATTCCGTATCGAATTCGATTTTGCGTTTTAATTTTTTCTTGGCGAGGATCGCCTCAAACCGCTCTCCGGGAATCCCCAGCACTACATCCCCAAACATGGAAATGAAACGGCGATACGTGTCGAGGGCAAACCATTCGTTCTTGGTGCTCTTGGCCAAACCCTTAACGGTACTATCGTTCAGTCCCAGGTTCAACACTGTATCCATCATACCGGGCATGGAAACCCTTGCTCCCGACCTCACCGCAACAAGAAGGGGATTTTCTGTATCGCCAAATTTTCTTCCCAGAACCAGTTCCAGATTTTTCAGGCGGGAAAGAATTTCATCCCACAATTTTTGAGGGAGGGTGTTTTTGTGTTGGAAATAATAAACACAGGCTTCTGTACTTATCGTGAAACCGGGAGGGACTTGTATGCCCAGGGTGGCCATCTCGGCAAGGTTGGCGCCTTTCCCCCCCAGAAGGTTTTTCATTTCTGCGTTACCCTCGGTATTTTCATCCCCGAAGGCATAAATATATTTCTGCGTCATAAAAAGAATCTGCTCCCCAACCAATTGAAAATAGGGGGTAAAACAGTCTATAAGTGGAGTTGGGCTAGACTATCCGATGGGAAAAGGGTTTTCAACCTTTTTTCAAAATGATCCGCGAAAAATCGGCAAGCCCTGAAAAAAGACCGGAAATCTGGTGAAGAAGGTGAAGGCGATTTTTACGTAACGAAACATCGTCCACCATGACCATGACCTCATCAAAAAATCTGTCAACAGCGGGTTTTATTTCTACAATTTTTTCCAGCGCCTGGGAAAATTCCTTATTTTGAATATGCCGGAACACCGGGTCCCGAACTTTCAAGTATTCTTCGAACAACTTCTTTTCGGCCGGTTCATTTAACAATCCCGTGTCCACCTCGCCCTCCGCTTCATCATTAAGAATGCTGACCACCCTACGAAAAGCAATTGCCAAAGGTTCAAAATAGGGTTGCTTTTTCAGTTCGGAAAAAGCAGAAACCTTTGCTCTGATATCGACAATGGAATCCAGGCCCGTGGACAATACACAATCAATCGCGTCATAGGGAAACCCCTCCGCGTTCAAATATGTTTTGTATCGCTGGGAAAATAATTCCATCACATGATTCTTGATGGTTTCAGGGTCCAGCTTGATTTTCGATCCCATAGAGCGCAGACCCTCCTCCACAAGATTGTCCAACGAAACTTGCCAACCCCGGTGCAGGAAAATTTGTATGATGCCCAGCGCATTTCGTCTCAGGCCATACGGGTCTTCCGAGCCGCTGGGGATCAGGCCCACCCCGATACAGCCCAAAATAGTATCGAGCTTGTCGGCGACCGCAATAACCGCCCCCAGCTCACTCGCGGGAGGATCATCTCCCGCAAAGGCTGGACGATAATGTTCCTGGATCGCCTGGGCAACCGTGGGCTCCTCCCCAGAATGGGTAGCGTAATATCCGCCCATGATCCCCTGCAATTCCGGAAATTCATAAACCATCAGGGTGACCAGATCGGCCTTGCACAAACGCCCGGCTCTCAATGCCTGCGGTTCTTTATCCGGACAAGCGTGGGTGGACAAAATCCGGGCCAGGTCGCAAATCCTTTCCATTTTTTCATACAGTGTTCCCAGCTTTTTCTGGAACACAACTCCTTTTAACGACTCCACGAAATCATCCAAATTTTTCTTTTTGTCCTCATTATAAAAAAACCGGGCGTCCTCCAATCGGGCACGCAAAACTCGCTCGTTGCCATTTTTGATTTCATGTCCCGCAGACATATTACTGATCGTAATGAAGCCGGGCAGTAAATTTCCTTTTCCGTCAGATACAGGAAAATATTTCTGGTGATGCTTCATCGTCATCACCAATAACTCCTTGGGCAGTTCCAGAAAGTGAAAATCAAAATCTCCCCGGATGGCTACCGGATACTCCACCAGATCATTGACAATATTCAACAATTCCGGATCCTCTTCCATAAACCCGCCAGCTTCCTGGGCAAGATTTCGAACCTGGTCAAGAATTTCCTGTTTCCTGATGTCACGGTCGACCAGCAAAAAATGGTTTGCACTCTCTATTAGATAGGAAGCAAGGTCTTTCACCTGGAATTTATCGGGTTTTAAAAACCTGTGCCCCTGCGATAAGTCGCCGCACTGAATACCATCAAAACTGAACTCCAAAGGCTTGCCATCAAATAATGCCACAATCCAATGTAAGGGTCTGGCAAAAGGACGAGACCTATCAGCCCACCGCATTTTTTTTGGAAAAGAAATATTGCCAATAAGTTGGGGAAGGAACTCATTCAGATGGTCTGGGGTAGGGCGGCCTTTTTTCTCTACACGGGCACAGACCACTTCTCCTTTGGGGGTGTCCTCTCGGGTCAAGGCGGAAACATCTAATCCCTTGCCTCGGGCGAACCCAATCGCCGCCTTAGTCGGTTTACCCTGATCATCATAAGCCACAGAAACGCTTGGGCCATGAAAAAGCTCCACAATATCTTCCTGCAAGGCATCCACCCCTTTTACTGAAACCACCAACCTCCTCGGCGTACCGAAAGCCTCTGGGAAATCAGCCTTAATCTGGTTACGGGAAAAAAAGGCCGCTAACTCTTCGCGCATATTTCCGAGAGCGGGATGAACATATCCTGATGGAATTTCTTCGGAACCAATCTCTAGAAATAATTCGGGCATATTATTAAACTCAGTTTAAAGCTGTTGCACAAGATCAAGATAACAAACATTGGCAAAAACGTGTATTATCGAGCAAAAATCCACAAAGTCAACTATCAGCACGGGCCTGATTTAAAAATCTATGCTCCTTATTGAGGTTGTTTCATGACCACAATTATTATTATCATCGCCGTTGCTGTACTGGCCGGGCTGGGTTCCAAAATATTTTTGAAAAGTTCTTCCGGCCTTTCCGACCAGGGTGGGATGGCTCCCGCTCGGGACAAGTCTTCCCCCGTCTCCAAAAAGGAAAAGACGGCCGGGTTCTCAGCTGAAAAGACCCTGAAAATGTCTTCCAGCATAGATACTAGTGGAACGATGCTGTTTCGTCCCCCGCCCGAGGCCACGCTGTTCACCGGCCGAAAAGAGCTGCTGAAAAAAATCGCCTCCCAGGCCACGACACGTCCGGTCATGATAGGGATCAACGGGTTTTCGGGAGTCGGGAAAACCTGCCTGACCATCCCATTGAGCACAATGTTCGTCTCTCAGTATCCCGGTGCTTGCCTGTTTATAGACATGCAGGGAAATCACCCGGCTCCGCCTTCTGCGGAGGATATCATGCGGCGGATCATTTTAAAATTCCACCCTACCCAGCCCCTGCCCACCGATGATAAAAAACTGGCCCAACTGTATCGGGT
>CATMOP010000215.1 GCA_950072225.1 uncultured Nitrospina sp. | reverse complement strand
GTGAATGAAGTGCAGGAGGTCTACCGTCTTCAGGGGGTGCAGATCAACGATAAGCATATTGAGGTTATCGTCCGGCAAATGCTCCGACATTTGGTCATTGAAGATTCCGGGGATACCGAATTTCTTGTTGGAGAGCAGGTGACGAAGAAAGTATTTAACCTGGCAAATCAGGAAGCGATCAAAAATAAGAAAAAACCGGCCAAAGGCGCTGCGGTGCTTCTGGGAATCACCAAATCATCGCTCAGCACAGAAAGTTTTATTTCGGCGGCATCTTTCCAAGAGACAACTCGGGTTCTCACAGAAGTGAGCGTGAGTGGCAAGCGGGATAATCTGGTCGGATTGAAAGAAAATGTAACTATGGGAAGGTTGATCCCGGCCGGTACAGGGTGCCGAGCATATAGCGGAATTCGTATTGAAGAACCTGAAATTGAAAGTACTGAGCAGAAAGAAGAAGAACAGGCCCCGGTGGCTAGCGAATAAATTGCACAAGCCCTTATTTTTCGCTTGACTAAGGGATTTTCAGTGCTACAATTACAGCTTTTTCACGCCTATATCACCTGATATAACCCTTTGTTTTAATTGACTCCATTGGGTATTTTCAGTTTTTTTGGTGGCCCTTTGTATTGTTTGCCTTTAGGGGAGGACTATTTTTTGCCTACAATTAGTCAGTTAGTTAAAACCGGTCGGAAAAAACCGACCAGGAAAAGCGGTAGTCCGGCTTTGAAAGCCTGTCCGCAAAGACGAGGGGTCTGTGTCAGGGTTTACACTTCAACGCCCAAAAAGCCCAATTCAGCCCTACGAAAGGTGGCACGAGTGCGGCTGACCAACGGGATGGAAGTGACGACCTATATTCCTGGTGTGGGTCATAATTTGCAGGAGCATTCCATCGTAATGATCCGCGGGGGTCGAATTAAGGATTTGCCTGGCGTTCGCTACCATGTGGTTCGAGGGAGTTTGGATACGCTGGGCGTGGAAGGCCGGATGCAGAGCCGGTCTAAATATGGAACAAAAAGACCAAAAAAATAATAAATAACTATTATGGCAAGAAGAAGAGAAGCTCAGAAAAGAAAGATCATTCCTGATCCAAAATATAATGATCTGATGGTTGCCCGTTTCATCAATTGTATATTGAGGAAGGGTAAGAAGGGAAAGGCGGAAGGCATTTTTTATACAGCGCTTGAAAATATTGGTACGAAGAGTAAGGAAGAGCCGCTACGGGTTTTTCGCAAGGCGGTGGAAAATGCCGCGCCTATGTTGGAGGTCCGGTCTCGAAGGGTTGGTGGCGCGACCTACCAGGTGCCTGTTGAGGTGAAAGAGAGTCGCAGAATCGCTCTCAGTATGCGGTGGGTGATCCAGAATGCCAAGGCGCGTTCCGGTAGGTCGATGTCTGAAAAGTTGACCGGAGAGCTTTTGGATGCTTTCAACAACTCGGGCGGGGCAGTTAAGAAAAAAGAAGAGGTGCATCGAATGGCGGAGGCGAACAAGGCCTTTGCTCACTACCGTTGGTAATTGAAAGGCATCCCTGAAAACCTTTTGGGCATGAGCGGCCCTTAAAATAAGGGCCTGCGAGTTGCCGTAGAGAAAATTACTGAATAAATAGAGATTCCTTGGAGATTAATGTTTTAGATGAGTAAAAAGTTACAACCTGAGAAAACGCGGAATATTGGGATTATCGCCCATATCGATGCGGGTAAAACTACAACGACTGAGCGCATTCTCTATTACACGGGCAAAAGCCACAAGATCGGCGAAGTGCACGATGGTAACGCCACCATGGATTGGATGGAACAGGAACAGGAGCGGGGGATTACCATCACCTCAGCGGCGACAACTTGTTTTTGGCAGGATCATCAGATCAATATTATTGATACGCCAGGCCATGTAGACTTTACCGCTGAAGTGGAAAGGTCGTTGCGCGTTCTTGATGGTGCTGTAGGCGTGTTTGACGCAGTAAGCGGAGTGGAGCCTCAGTCTGAAACGGTCTGGCGGCAGGCCAGTAAGTACAGTGTTCCCCGAATTTGTTTTGTTAACAAGATGGATCGGGCGGGAGCGGATTTTCTGGGTTGTATCCAGCAGATGAAGGATAAGTTGAACGCCCATCCTGTTGCCATTCAGCTGCCCTTGGGGGTTGAGGCGGAATTTTTGGGTGTGATTGATTTGGTCGACATGAAAGCCAATGTGTATGCGGATATGAAGGATAAAGGGGAAACCTATGATGTGGTCGATATCCCGGCGGAATACCAGGAGCAGGCGAAGGAATACAGGGAAAAACTGATTGAGTCGATTTCGGATGTCGATGAAATGATTATGGAAAAATTCCTGAGCGGCGAAGAGGTATCCCGCGAAGAAATTGTTTCTGCCTTGAGGAAAGGAACCCTGGAAAATAAATTCACCCCCATTTTGTGTGGGGCCGCGTTCAAGAATAAAGGTGTCCAGCAACTTCTGGGTGCTGTTGTTAATTACCTTCCCTCCCCTCAAGAACTCAAGACCATCACTGGAAGCAACCCCAATACTCAAAAAGAAGAAACCCGCAAGCTGGATTCCAAGGAGCCTCTTTCCGCGCTGACTTTTAAAATTATGACCGATCCTTTTGTCGGTCAGTTGGCATTTGTACGTGTTTATTCAGGTCAGTTGACTAGCGGTTCCTATGTATACAATTCAACGAAAAATGAAAGGGAGCGCGTGGGCCGGATCTTAAGGATGCATGCGAATAAGAGGGAGGAAGTGGACTCGGTGCGGGCAGGTGATATTGCCGCAGTTATTGGGTTGAAGAAATCCTATACCGGAGATACGCTTTGCGATCAGGATAAGCCGATTATTCTTGAGGCAATACAGTTTCCTGAGCCGGTTATCTCCGTTGCCATTGAGCCCAAGACCAAGGCCGAGCAGGACAAACTCTCTGACTGCCTCGTCAAGCTTCTTCAGGAGGACCCCACTTTTAAGGTCCGCGTTGATCCGGATACCAACCAGACCATTATTTCGGGGATGGGGGAGTTGCATCTCGAAATCCTGGTTGATCGGATGCGCCGTGAGTTTTCTCTGGATGTGGATGTGTCCAAGCCTCAGGTGGCCTACAAAGAAACCATTACCAAATCAGTGGAGCACGAAACCAAATATGTCAAGCAGACCGGTGGGCGCGGTCAGTATGGCCATGTCGTCATCCGGGTGGCACCGCAAGAGGCGGGAGCGGGTTTTGAGTTTGTTAATAAAATTGTTGGCGGCGCGATTCCCCGGGAATTTATTCCCGCTGTTCAAAAAGGTGTTGTAGAGGCGATGAGCCGGGGCATCATGTGTGGTTATCCTACGGTAGATGTTTCGGTGACATTGTTGGATGGGTCGTTTCATGATGTTGATTCTTCAGAAATGGCGTTCAAGATTTGCGCTTCCATGGCTTTTCAGGAAGCTTGCAAGAAGGGGGCTCCTCAATTGCTGGAGCCGGTTATGGAGGTGGAGGTTGTAACCCCCGAAGAGTTTATGGGTGATGTGATCGGTAAGCTGAATTCCAAGCGTGGTAAGATCAAAGATCTTGCGGACCGTGCCGGTGCCAAAGTGATCCGGGCGGAGGTTCCTCTTTCGGGCATGTTTGGATATTCCACCGATCTTCGGTCGGCCACTCAGGGGCGTGCAAACTATTCGATGGAATTTGCCAAGTATGATGGTGTTCCCGCCGCGATTGCCGAGGAGCTGATTGCCAAGGCAACCGGATCTAAAGAGAAATTAGCAGTTTAAACAAATATAATTTGAAAAATACTATCGGAGTGAACCAGCATGGCTAAAGAAAAATTTATCCGAAATAAACCGCATATAAACGTTGGAACCATTGGTCACGTTGACCATGGCAAAACGACTCTTACCGCATCGATCACGGAAGTTCTGTCTAAGAAGGGGCTCGCAGATTTTATTCCCTTCGATCAGATTGATAAGGCTCCAGAGGAAAAGGAGCGCGGAATCACCATCGCGATTGCCCACGTTGAATACAATACCGAGAACCGGCATTACGCGCATGTCGATTGCCCCGGCCATGCTGATTATGTCAAGAACATGATTACCGGTGCGGCACAGATGGATGGTGCGATTCTGGTTATCTCTGCCAATGACGGCCCTATGCCGCAAACCCGCGAGCATATCTTGTTGGCCCGGCAGGTAGGGGTGCCTAAAATCGTTGTGTTCATGAACAAATGCGATATGGTTGATGATCCTGAGCTTCTTGAACTGGTTGAACTTGAGGTCCGGGAGCTGTTGACTAAATACGAGTTTCCCGGAGACGATATTCCTGTGATCCAGGGTAGTGCCCTTCAGGCGCTGGAAAATCCG
>CATMOP010000214.1 GCA_950072225.1 uncultured Nitrospina sp. | reverse complement strand
GCCTTTACAGTTAGTTACCAAACCCCGCTATTTATCCCAATAATTACATAAAGCATTAAAATTACGAACCAACCGAAAAAACTATCTGCAAGCGGCATGTTATTCCCTTTCAGTAAAGAGAGTAATTCCCCGGTTAATGTGGCAAATACACTTTTTTCTAGAGGGCCTTTTATTCATCTGACCTGCCCATGTTTGTTGTACCTAAAAAGCCAAACAGATTCAAATGTCCGCTTTGGGTCGTTTGCGGACTTACGATCAGCACGATCGAACGTCCGTTTTTTCCATACCAACTGTTATCACTCAGTAGTTCCGCACTCGGATTTTAACTGTTCGGCGGGGGTAGTGCAAGAAGGTGGGGCGATCCTTCGAGATACCCCTGCGTGGCAGGAAAGCTGAGGAAAAATATCACCGCCACCCGCCTAGGAAACGTTGGCGATCTGGAGTAATAAGCCCAATCGCTACCGCTTGGTCAACGGGTATCGATAGTCGGTTGCCGGGCCTACCCGGCCTACATTTCGCCTTTGAGGCCTTCGAAGGGATGTATCTCTTCATCTTGCAGGGCGAGGACCATGCGGGGATCGGTGGTGAAATTCTCGTTGATAACACTTAAGAGGCTGGCCCCTTCTGTGAGGAAAGTTTGCAAGCTGGTGTTACCATCTATTTTTCTTTGTGAAAGGTCTTCATAAAGATCCACAAGCGGTTGGGCCTTGGCAAGGGACTCGCCGATTTTGGCATAGGGGATTTTGCGGTCCTTGCTTTGAATAGAAAATTCGGCGAAACGTATCCAATTATCCACGTCAGCCGGCGCCCCGCCTAAATTCCGAAAATGCTTTCTGAAACTTTCTTTGCCCATGCTTTTAAACTTTCGCACCGTCTCCGCACCCCACCCGGTTAAGCGGAATCCCTGGGCATTCTTGCAAAGATATTTGAGGGAAAACACCAGCCGGTTGGTCTGGCTGTCGAGTTGCATGCCATACTCCGAATAAAGTTTGGCTTCCGGCACCCGCTCATAGGCATGCCAGAGCCCTCCACGCTTCTGCACTTCGGTTCGCTTCTTATCGAACGCATTGGTCAACTGCAAACATTCTTTTTCTGTGCTGATGGATAGGGACACGGGTGTTTTCAGTTTGGTCGCCAGGGTAGAGTCAACGGGAACTTCAACGTTTTTTTTACCGGCGGAGGAAAAGAAATCATCCTTGGTTTTTCGCACCGTTTCCTTGCGCACCCAGGTATTTTCTTTTATCGGCATCTGGAAGGACGATTTGTCGACAACATCCTCGCCATCACTGCCGCCGCAACCTGAAACCACGAGCCCGGCCAACAGAAAAACCAATATCTCCACGCATTTCATACCCTTCAAAACCTGCACCTCGAACTTTACGGATTTTCAAATGAAGTCACGTTTATACACCAAATCGCCTTTCCCTGCAGTGAATTAATAGGACATCGAGCCGGTTCATAACAGGTCGTGAATAATCCACCATCAAAAAAGCCAAACTCCCTGTGGTAAATCACCCCGGTACCCCATGCGGGGCATGCGTGGTATTCAACCATTGCCTTCATGCCCGGCACGGGTAAAGATTAATGTAGAGGATATAACTGGGGCATGAAGGCTAAAGAAAAATATAACCCCCTCTTTAACGAAGAAGGAGCAAACCTCTCAATATTAAGCTGAGCTAACCTGTTGCCAGCCCATTAACGCTATTGCTCACTGCCTCCCCTGGCTCAGGGGGGTGTCAATAAATTGGGGGATAGCGGCAGAATATCCCTGGTTTTTGCGTTTTTTTGACTCAATCGGGAGCCCCACCGCCTTCCCGTATGGACACGTAACCTTATTGATTTAAAGGGTTTATTTCTCCTGGTCCAGGCTCTAGCGGAATTTCCCGCGTCTGGCACCCAGTTTGCATTACTCCTTAAGTGAAATCACGATTATGACGATAATACGACAATAAATCAAAGGTTTATAAACTATGAACACGCGAAAATTCCTTTATTTGCTCATGCTTGCCTTCTTTATTTCCGGCTGTGAAGTGCGGTTGGCTCCTTCACATTTTTGGAGCAAATTGTTCCGAACCCAGACGGACTCCAATTACTACAAAGGAAAATCCGCAGATCTGGTGAAGTCCTTGACCGAAGACATTGCGGAATATGAGATCAACAAAGTCACGGTTATGGATCTGGTCGATGAAGAAAACAAGGCGCCTATTCTTGGAGAATATTTCGCATCCAGAATCGTGGAAGCGATCACTAAAAAATATTTTTTTCAAGATAAGATTTTCCGAGTGGCACAAAAGGGAGAAGTCAACGCGGTATTGGAACATTTAAACCTGAAACCCTCTTATTTGTACAACAAAGAAGAAATCCGGTTAATGGGCAAGGCACTCAACTCCCAGGCTATCATCACAGGCCGTATCACCGATCTTGGGACAAATATTGATGTCCACCTTACCCTGACCGATGTCATGAGCGGCGAAGTGATCGCATCCGCCACGGAACACTTGACCCGGACCAAGTTCGCAGTGGAGATGCTTCGTCAACATTAACCAGCGTGATACCCCATTCGGGGCATGAAGGGGTAAAAGTTATTCACTGCCACCAGCCGCTGGCTGGCGCCTAGTGGTGGTGGCTTGGCGGTAGCGGGACAAGGCCATCAGCGGGAAGAAGTGCTGGTACATATGGTATTTGATGAAAAAATGGATGGGAAAACCGGTTCCGGTGAATTCATCTTCCCACCAGCTTCCTGAAAAATCTCCCGAATCCTTTTGTGTTTTGATTAAATAGCGCACGCCGCGCTCGACAGCGGGATTTTCCGCCTCGTCGGCGGCGATGAGTCCCAGCAACGCCCAAGCGGTTTGTGAGGCGGTGCTTTTCCCACGACCGCGCAAGCTGGGTTCCTGATAGCTTTGGCAGGTTTCACCCCAGCCTCCGTCTTCATTTTGGTGGCCTTCCAGCCAGCGCACCGCTTTGCGGCTAAACGGCGCCTTCATATCCTCCCCAATGGCACACAAACCATTCAGGGCCAGAAACGTACCATAAATATAATTCACACCCCATCGACCAAACCAGCACCCATCAATTTCCTGGCGTTCCTTGACAAACTGGATGGCCCGTTGAACCTGGGGATGTTGTTTTTTAAATCCCCATTTCGACAGCATCCACAGGATACGGCCGGTCACATCCACCGTGGGCGGGTCCAACAACGCCTTATGGTCCGCGAAAGGGATTTCGTTGAGAACCTCCTTGTCATTATCCACATCAAAGGCTCCCCAGCCACCGCTCTTGCATTGCATGCTCAACAACCAGTTTATCGCCCGGTGGCATTCGCTCAATTTCCAACGGTTGTCGGCGATCTCGGTCCGGTTGAGGAAAAGCAGTATCTCTGCCGTATCATCGGTATCTGGGTACAACTCATTATAAAACTCAAACGCCCAGCCCCCCGGCTCCGCTCCCGGATTCTTCACCTGCCAGTCTCCGCGCTTGACCACCTGCTTGTTGATGATCCACTCCCCAGCTTTTACAAGAGCAGGATGGTCCGGAGGTAATCCCGAATCCAATAAGGTGTTTGCGGCAATCGCCGTGTCCCACAATGGCGAGACGCAGGCCTGCATCCAGAGCCGCCCGTCTTTTTCCAACAGGAAACGGTCCACCGCTTCCATTCCTTTCACACACGCAGGATGATCGTTGGCATAACCTAAAAGGCGCAAGGCCAAAAGGGAATTTAACATTGCCGGTTGAATGCCGCCCCAATCGCCCTCGTCTTCCTGGTGCTCCAGAGTCCATTGTTCTACTTTGCGAAACGCTTTTTTGCGCAGAGGTTTCCAGGGGAACTTGCCAATTGTCTTGATAAAACGGTCGAGATATATAAACGTGTTCCTCCAGCTGGTGAAAGGCAGGCCATCGGGTTTGAAGTCCAGATCCCCATCCTTTTCGGTGAACAATTCCTGGACATCGCGTCCTGCCGGAAGTTCGTGAACCGGCTCGAGAGAACGCACAACAGAAAGGGGAACCACTGTGCCCCGCGACCAGCTCGAAATCTCATAGATATTGAAAGGGAACCAATTTGGCAACAAAATTATTTCCGCAGGCACCGCTGGGCAATCGTCCCAGGAAACCTGACCGAACATAGCCAGGAACATTTTTGTAAAAACGCGGGTTTTTTTTATTCCCCCATTGGCAAAAATCGCTTGGCGCGCCCGCACCATCTCTTCCTGGTCTGCAGGCAGGCCTGCCATTTTCAAGGCCATATAAGCCTCAACCGTCGAGTTGATGTCACACAGGCCACCATAAAAAAGAGGCCAACTGCCGTCTTCCCTTTGAAGGGGCAGTATAT
>CATMOP010000213.1 GCA_950072225.1 uncultured Nitrospina sp. | reverse complement strand
TAGAATAGCTATTTATTTGGGTCCCTTGAAAACTTCAAGCTCTCCTTCGAGGATGAGGTACATGGCATTTTCCAGATCATCCTCATTGAATAGAACTTCTTTAGGTGCGAGGGAAATTTCCCGGCAATGTTCGACCAGCTTGCTCAGGGTAGACTCGTCGAAACAACTGAGCAGATCAGTCTCCTGCAATAGTTCGATTTTTCGACTATTTGCCATCTTACAGGTATACCATTAATTGCCGGTTTAGCCAACCGGGCCACGCCCGGTGGGATAGAGCATAGCTTGAGTAAGCCGAGAAGAGTCGTTGTTAGCCAGCGAAAACTATACCCCATGTGGGGCATGCGTGGTATTCAACCATTGACTTCATGCTCGGCACGGGTAAAGGCTAAGGTAGAATACCACGGCCACTGGCCGTTGGCCGGTGGGTGAGGCGGACGGCGGTTTCTATGTGCTGGGTTTGAGGGAACATGTCAATCACCCGGATATCCTGAATCTTGTATCCATCGAGACGTTCCAGGTCGCGGGCCAGGGTGGCCGGATTGCACGAAATATAAATGATTTGTTTAGGTTGGGCTTGTAAGAGAGTTTGGATAACCGCTTCTGATATACCTTTACGGGGAGGGTCCATGATGAAGGTGTGAACGGTTTTATCCAAAGCAATTTTAGAGACATGCTCTTCCACTGCTCCGGTAAGGAACTGGCAATTGGAAAGCCCATTGCTTTTAGCGCTCTGTCTTGCATCTTCCATGGCCGGTTCAAATTTTTCAATTCCGATTACATTTCTACCCTGCTTTGCCAGCCACAGGGCGATGCCTCCCGACCCGCTATAAGCATCGATCAAGGTTTGACCTTTGGCTTCCTCGGTCCATTGACTGATAAGGTTATAAAGTTTTTCAGCCTGTTTGGAATGGACCTGGAAAAAGGAGCCGAGAGAAAGATGAAAGGTCAACCCTCCAAGGCTTTCGATATAACGGTTTTTGCCCCACAGCACCTTGTTTTCAGAACCCATGATCACGTTGGTATTTTGCGAATTGATGTTTTGAATCAGACCGACAATGCCCAGCCTTTTTAAATTCTTATCCTGGGTCAGGTCGGACAGGAACCCTCTTGGAAACCTGCCTTTGTTGGTGACCATTCCGACCAGGGTTTCTCCCGTTGACGAGGAATGCCTGATGATCAATCCGCGCAGGAGTCCCCGATGACTGCGCTCATGGTAAATAGAGATCTCATGTTTTTCTAAAAGCTGGCGCAGCCATTCCTTTGTATCGTTAATTGCTGGCAGGAGAATGTCACAGGTGGCCGAGTCGGCGACATCATGAGAGCCTTCTGCGTAAAATCCGATAAGAGGTTTTCCTGTGTTTCCCTGTACCGCGAAACTGCCTTTGTTCCGGTACTGGTATTGGGAGTCCGCCGGGATGATTTCAATGTTTTCCGGGGGTTCAATATGGGCAATGCGTTTCAGGCTGTCTTTGATGATCTGGATTTTAAACGGCAACTGTTTTTCATAAGCCAGGTCCTGGAATTTGCAACCGCCGCAGTTGAAGAAAACAGGGCAGGGAGGATCGACACGGTCCTTGGAGAACTCAATTACTTTGAACACCTTCATCACGCCAAAACGTGGGGTGGTTTTGGTAATTTTTCCCAAGACACGGTCGCCGGGCAGACCGCCCGGTGTGAAAAGAGTGTAGCCCTCATATCGGCAAAGACCGTCACCGCTGGAGGCCAGGGTTTCAACATCCAACTCAAGCCGGTCACCTTTTTTGACCGGAATATTCAGTTTCAGCTTTGCCATAGATCAAAGATTTCCAGTTAGTTGCGGGAAGTGCGAAACCATAGCACCCGCTGGGTTAGGAAGCAAATGCTAATTAAACAAGGGAATATTCAAGCCCTGATATAAAAGTGGACGAGTCATTCTTATTATTTCGGGAATATCATCAGAGTATTACGAAAAGGAGCCACGGTTCAGGAACTGTTGTCAAATTCGACCTTCAGGGCAAAGGGCGACCTTCTTTTGCCCTGATTGATAAACAACCTTATAATGAACTTGGTTTGTTATAGTTTTCCCAGACTTGAAAAAAGGAGCACAACCATGGAATAGTCGATAGCAGATTCTGGAATGGTGGAATCCATGGGAAAATGGTTCACTACGGGTGAATCTCTTCTGGCTATGATTTTTGCTTTGGCTGCATTAATTGTAACCTTGCGCATCATTGACCGTCCCCGGCGAGATTCTCTGTCTGTCAAGCTGCTTGGTAGTCTCATGGTCATTTCACTAACCTTCGGTGCCAATCACCCGATTATATATGGATTAGGCATCTTCATTATTGCAACTCTTATAACGGAATTGCACTTCATTGAAAAACTTGGGGCGCTTATCTGGCGCAGAAAGGAACACCACCAATATTTATTGCAAAAAGCAACAGCTGAAGAAGTGGAAAATAAACGCAAGAAGGAGTTAAAAATCAAGGAAGAGGAAATGCGGGATGAAACCCAATCACTTTACGGTCAACATGAACCCTGGGACGTTTATAACAAACCCCAGGACCCTAACCGCCTTTTAATGGAAGAGGCTCACAAGTTTCACGTGGCTGTTCACCGGGCTCTGCAATCGGGCAAGGGGCCTTTTGGAACCCATGAACTCAAAGAAGAAATTACGCTCTCTGACAGGTTCAGCCAGTTGACTCTGGACGTTCTCATAATCAGCCCCTATCATCATTACGTCATAGAAATCCGTTATTTTCGGTTTCGAGACGATTAAAAACAAGCATTGCCTGAAGTGGAACAAATGGCCCTTGCCTATCGCAATTATTTGATAGAGCGCCATAACCGAAACAATGTAACTCCGGTGCTCATCGTTCCACGTCATCTCAATGTGCGAAATGTGTTTCTTGGCACGTTAATTCTTCGATACGATCAGGAAGCCGATCAATTTCATAATGAGGACAGGGCAATAAAAATTCTTGAAGCCTGGCAAAAGGCTCAATAAAGTGGGAGCGGTAATTTAACTGCCGGGTTGAAAGAGGGTGGTATACTTCTGTGCCATGAATGATTGTATTGCCATATTTGGAGCGGTAAAAGAGGAAATTGCCGGTATCAAACGGGCAATGGATATTTCAGATCGTGTACGTCTGGGTAAAACCGATGCCTGGCCCGGCAAGTGGGGAGGGCAGAATATTGTACTGGTCCGGTCCGGCGCTGGCAAACAAAGGGCGGAGGATTCCACCCTTCAAGTCATCGACTATTTTCAGCCCAAAGCCCTGATCAGTGCCGGCTATGCCGGGGCTGTCCAGCCGGAACTGAATGTCGGCGATCTGGTGATTGCCGATTCCATTTTAGATGTGAATGGAAAAGAGGATAGGAAATATTTTCCTGACCCCAATTGGCTGGATCGTGCCCGGAGCATTCCCTGTTCTGATGGAATTAAGACGGTTGTGGGCGGGCTACTAACCGTCAATACCGTTATTCACCAACCAGCGATCAAGTGGGAACTGGGAAAAAATTATTGTGTTCAAGCGGTGGAAATGGAAACTTCGGCGATCGCCAGGGTGGCTGAGGAAAAGGGCCTCCCTTTACTATCTGTACGAGTGATTTCTGACAGCATCGAACAGGAACTCCTGGACAGCTCCTCGTTTTTGGGAAGTGATGGGGAAATTTCGACCCTCAAAGCCGGATGGTATGTATTGACGCACCCCGGTTCCATCAAAAGTGCGTTGTCGCTCCGTGCGCAAACCCAATTCGCAACTCAAAGTATGACAAGGTTCCTGTCCAACCTGGTAAGTTGAATTCGAAATCAAGTTCAAACGTCTTCCGATACGACTTTATTTCGGCCGGAATTTTTTGCCAGATAAAGCCTTTGGTCGGCGAGGTCGATGGTTTTCTCGATAGGGGTTTCACCATTATACTCGCTGACCCCGAAACTCATGGTTACGTGAATTTCCTGTCCTTCATGGATAACAGGTTTTGCGGAAATTGATTTCCGAATTTTATTGCCGCTCAGAACGGCTCCCTTTAAGTTCGTTTCAGGAAGTAAAACTAGGAACTCTTCTCCTCCCCATCTTGCCACTTGGTCTATTTCCCGTTTTTCTGTGTTCAGGATACTGCTGATATTTACCAAAATAGCATCGCCTGCTGAATGGCCATAAGTGTCGTTGATTTTTTTGAATAAATCGATATCACCAAAAAGGATTGAAAAAGGTTTCTGGTTCCGCTTGAAGCGTATGGCTTCATTTTCAATTTTTTCTAAAAAAGCTCGCCGGTTGAACAGACCTGTCAGAGGGTCCGTTTCGTTGTCCAGAGCTAATTTTTTTAGGGCGGCGGATAGGGTTAAATGGGTCTTGACCCTG
>CATMOP010000212.1 GCA_950072225.1 uncultured Nitrospina sp. | reverse complement strand
CAAAGACTTGGTTTTCCCATGAGGCCATTTTAAAAACCACTCTAAGGTTCACAGGAGGAAATATTTTTTTTCTTATTCAGGTAATCTACAATAATCTTGATACATTCGTGAACGGATTGTCGATCCGACTTTAACCAAATTTCTGGATTCTCAGGACTCTCGTAGGGAGAAGAAACTCCTGTAAAGTTTGAGATCTCACCTTTGCGAGCACGCCTATAGTGTCCCTTTACGTTTCTTCTTTCACACTCTTCTATGGGACAGTCCACAAAAATTTCTACAAATTGAATGGGATCAAAAATTTTCCTTACGCTTTCACGATCCTCCCGGAAGGGCGAAATAACAGCAGTAATAGTGATAAAACCTGCATCAGTAAATAGCTTGGAAGTTTCACCGATTCTCCAAATATTTTCTTTTCGCCCCTCTCTAGAAAAATCCAGATCAGAGCTTAACCCCTTCCTGAATTGGTCACCATCCTATGCATAGGCTAAAATATTTTCCTGAAAAAGGAACGATTGGAGTGCGGTGGCAAGCGTTGTTTTCCCAGAACAGGGCAATCCGGTAAGCCAAAGAACAGTGCCCTTCTGACCAAATATTTTCTCTCTATCTTGACGAGTAATTTCTAACAATGGATTTTTGTTCCACTAAAAAGAAAATTTGTCTGGCCGACTAAATATTTAAAAAATGTCTTAGCAAAAGGTGATGGGACTTTCGAGAAAAACCACTTGAACTCTTCCCGAGAAATGCTGAAAGCTTATCACAAGTTCATTGCCACGCCGAACAAATAAGTCTCTCGAATCCGGGCCATAAAAATTTCCCTAAGCCGGAATAGACTTGTCCCCAAAATGGGCATATTCCATATCCAGTCTTTTCTTCACCCAATTGGGAACCCGCTGGTTGCTGCTTGAGTTCAGGGTTTTGTTCGCTTCAGCGATGAAAAACGCCTTCCAATATCTTTTCCCGAGTTCCTGTCCCGAAATGATCTTTATAATTTTTCCTTGCGGATTTAAAATCTTCACATCGTAAAACATGGCTCTATCTCCCAATAGGTCAATGTTTGCGTTGACCTATTACAATGCAAAGCTTTTGCCAAAATCTTCCGATTTGGGAAAATAAACATAGTTACCTAAATTACAATAGGTTATATAGGGGGCACCAAAAGGAAGGAATACCACAAATGACAAATTTATTTGTCGTTTGTGGTATCAACGTATAGACTTTTATGCAAATCATAAGAGTAGCGGATGGGCAAAATTTCAAGAATACTTACTGGTTGAAGAGGAATTATTGCCCTGTCTGTAAAACATTTCACGGTACTCTGTAACCGTAAATGCAAGAGGCCTGCTTATTACTAGATTTTGGAATGCGTTCCATCGCAGAAGGGAGAGTTCCCCGTACGCCCGCAGTCACAAATCAGATACCGACGGGCTTTCTCTATGGTGAATTCTTTGGGGGACTTACCGGTATTTTGGGAACTGTGCGAACCGTCACAATGAGGTTTCTTTGCAGATTCCCCACAGGTGCAGAAAAACTTTTTTCCCGGTGTCTCATCTGAAAAAACAGGGCTGTTTTCGTAAGCCATGAATAATCCTTTTGCAGGGTTGCTAAAAAAGCGCACGGTCGCAGACTTTCTACACGTTGTCAATGGGTTTTTATTAACCAAGTGTTAAACACCATACATTAATAAGGCACCATGAATATACTGGTAACAGGAGCCACCGGGATGGTTGGAAGAACCCTGCTTCCCATGCTTAAAAACAACGGGCATGAAGTTTTTGCCTTGACCCGAAATCCGAAAACGGCAGGAGTACGATTGCCCATTGCTTGCCAGATAATCCGTTGGGATCCTCTTTCCCATATCAGCCCTGCCGGCTTTCCTGAAAATATTGATGCGGTTATTCATTTATGTGGTGAAGGGATCGCGGATGGCCGTTGGACCCATAAACGCAAACAGGAAATCTATGATTCCAGGGTCCTGTCTACCCGCAATTTACTCAACCTGTTCGTCAAGTCCAAACTCTTTCCAAAGGTATGGATTTCTGCATCTGCTATCGGCTACTACAAAACCTCCAACCACCCGGCCCTGATGGAGACTTCTCCGCCAGACGATGGTTTTCTTGCTAAAGTCTGTAAGGATTGGGAAACTGAAACTTTTAAAGCGGATGCGTTGGGAATCCGAACTCTGACTCTGCGTCTGGGAATGATTCTCGGCCATGACGGGGGCGTTACCGCTAAAATGCTCCCTCTCTTTCGGATGGGACTCGGAGGCCCTTTGGGAGGAGGAAACCACTGCATGAGTTGGATTCATGTCCGCGATGTGGCCGGACTCATCCTTGCAGCTCTGGAAAACCCCGATTACCAGGGGCCGCTAAACGCGGTCAGCCCGTATCCAGCAACTAACAGAGAGTTTACCGATGTTCTTGCGAAAATTTTAAAACGTCCCGCTATTTTTCCTGTCCCGGCTTTTGCACTGAAACTTTTTTTCGGAGAAATGTCCCACCTGCTATTGGCCAGTCAGAATATTTCAGCCCAAAAGGCTATCGGTCTGGGTTACAGATTTGTGTATCCAAAACTAAAAATCGCGTTAAAAGTCATTTGTGATCAGGCTGGCCACCAACTTGTTACTGAGCAATGGGTGCCACAACCCATTGACCGGGTCTTCGAGTTTTTTTCCACTCCTGAAAATTTAGGAACTCTTACCCCTGGTTTCCTTCATTTCAAAATCCTGAAAATCTCTCACCCCAGGATTCAGGAAGGAACCGTTCTGGATTATCAGTTAAAACTGCACGGCATTCCCGTACGCTGGCAGTCCCAAATTACCAGCTGGGTCCCCGGCAAACGGTTTTCAGACCAGCAAACCCGAGGGCCCTATGCTTTCTGGCATCATACTCATGAATTTTATGAAGCCAGGGGTGGCACGGTTATTCGCGACAACGTGGTTTATAAACTCCCCGGATGGGTTCCAGGAGATATGCTCGCACATGCATATATTAAAAAGGATTTGGAAAAAATATTTATGTTTAGAAGAGAGCAAATCGAAAGACTATTTGTGCAAAATCCTAAATCCAGCCACGGATAAGTTTCCAGTAAGCACTGAGAAGGGGACTCAATATATTGTCCATCAGCGGATTCTTCATGCCGCTCACGGCAATCGTCCCCTGGTATAAACGGGAGATCTCTTTATCGCTGACTTTCCGGGAAGATCGTATTAGCCTGCGTTTTCGAGTTATCCGCAACAATTGCCCCAGAATCTCAAAATAACTTTTTATCTTAAGTCCCAACCAACCGTGTACCAGGGCATGAACGATCTGGGCCAGTTCTACAACAACCAAGGCCGGGAAAATCAGGACCAGGGTTTTGCACTCCATATTTTTTAAAAGGATGTGGAGCCGGTTCTTTTCAGATCGATAAAACTTTTGCACACCTTTATTAAAATTATAGTGGTGATAACAAATGGACTTGGGTGTCACCATCAACTTCCACCCGCCCAGTCTGATTCTCCAGGATAGATCGTGGTCCTCATGATAAAGAAATAAATCCTCATCGAAGCCGCCTACCTGCTCATACACTTCCCGGCGGAACATGAATATTCCACCACACGCGGTCTCGGTTAAAGGTAAGTCATCCTTATCCTGCTGATCTACAAGATTCGGGCAAGCTATTCCCGTATAATTCACTAAAACCCCGAACGAGTTGATCACCGCAGAATTATTCGGGGAGGGTTTCTTGCCGTCCGGGTGATAAAGAATTTTTGGAATCGCCGCTCCAATGTGCTGGTCAGATACCAGCAAATCCACAAGTTGTCCGATGCAATCGGGAGCCAATTCCAAATCATTATTCAAAAATAGAAAATAGTCCCCTTCGGCTTTTTCCAGTACCCGGTTAACGGCTGAACCGAATCCCAGGTTCTTTCCATTTTCCAGTAAACGGACAGAAGGAAAAAATTCTCTCACCATCGCTTGCGAGCCATCCTCCGAGCCATTTTCACTGACCCAGATTTCCAGATTTTCATAATCCTGTTTTAATAAGGATTGAAGGCATCCGGACAGAACATCCTTGCCATTCCAGTTCACAACAATTGCAGAAACTTTTTTCATCATAAAATCAGGGAATACCGCAAAACAAAGGAAATTAAATTACAATTTCATCTTGGAAGAAACGCGATAAAAAAATCGATCTTGATTTTATTAGGAGCTTCTTCATTCTCTCAAGAGGGAGGGGATTTCTCAAACCCCATGGTCGCGCTCACGCGCCGGGGAAATCCAATGGGATGAAATACTGCCAACCGGATCAAGGCTGAAAAATTATTATAAGGGCATCTCTGAAAATTGCTTTTGGCCACCGGCGAGCCGCCGGAGG
>CATMOP010000211.1 GCA_950072225.1 uncultured Nitrospina sp. | reverse complement strand
TTTTTCGGAGCGGACAATGGAATTAGAAAAGATTAAGGAAAAGGCAGGACCCCTGATTTATATCGGAACCGTTGTTTTCTCTTTATGGTTCTTCTACTGGTTTGCATCCGTTTGGCGGTAATCGATTGGGAAAAAAATCCGATCATAAAATTTTTTGGGGGAGTTTAAGGAAATATGAACGATTTTACGGCCCACGAACAGAAAAAGTTTATCACTCCAAAGTCCATTATCTGGTTTATCATTGCCATGATCATTATGGGTGGTTATTACTTCCTGATTAACATTGGGTTGATGAGTGTTCAGGGACTTAATTTCTGCCATTTCTCATGGACGTATTGGTTTTGCTAATAAGCCTGAATAATAGATCTTGAAAAATGACAAGCCCTCTACGGCTTGTCATTTTTTTTTGCCTGATTCTGTGTTTAGTCCCTCCTAATTAGTGTAGATTCAAATCATGAATGATCAACCTTCCTGCCGGGTCTATCTTTTCCGTCACGGCGAAACGGCAAACTCCAAAGAAGTGTGCTTCAACGGCCACTTTGATGTGGGTCTTTCCGTAAAAGGAGAAAACCAGTTCAGGGAATGGGCTCAGGTTTTAAAGGATGAGCCCTTCAAAGCCATCTATTCCAGCGATCTTGACCGAACCCGAAGCAGTGCCCGGTTATTGGGAGAACCGCACCGGCTTGAACCTGTAACCTATCCTGAATTGAGAGAGCTTTGTTTTGGGGACTGGGAGGGGTTGAGTGTTTCCGAGGTGGAGAGAAAGTATCCCGATCAACTGGAAGAACGTATGAAGAATATCGAAGCGTTCCAAGTAAATGGGGGGGAGACGTTTCGGCAATTGCAGGAAAGAGTGGTCCCCAGGTTTGAGGAAATTGTTGGGCAACACCCCAATGAGCAGATTGCCGTGGTGGTCCACGGAGGAGTGAACCGGGTGATCCTTTCCCACCTGCTTGAGATACCCATGAAAAGAATTTTCAGGATCAAACAGGATTATGCGGCGCTCAATATCATCCAGTATTATGGTGATGAACCGGTGGTGGAGTTGCTGGGTGGGGTTGCCGACAATGTTTTGACCACCCCGACTAAAGATAAAAAAATAGCCATTCAGTAGAGGGGACTTTTTTTATGGGCAGTTTTCTGGTCCGGATCAAAAATGTGGATGTATATATTGGCGGCAACCAGGCCCTAAAGTCTTTGAGCTGGACAATGAACGAAGGTGAAAACTGGGCCGTGGTGGGCAATAATGGTTCCGGAAAGACCACTTTAATGAAACTGGTCTTCGGAGAACTCATCCCGGTATATGGAGGTCAGGTCCACTGGTTCGGCAAGCGTGAACATACTCCGCTCCTGGAGGTTCGTGAAAAGCTGGGTTACGTATCTGCTGAATACCAGGACAATTATGACCGCCCGGCACTAGGCTGGGAAGTGGTGGCCTCGGGATTTTTCTCGTCTATTGGTCTTCACGAGTCGGTCACTTCGGGTCAAAAAGAGTCCGCACTCAATGCCATGGCCCATCTCGGAATTGAAACCCTGAGTGGCACCCCGTTTCGGCAAATGTCTTATGGAGAAGCAAGAAGGATTTTATTGGCTCGGGCTATGGTTCACCGTACGAAACTGTTGATCCTGGATGAACCCTGCGCCGGACTGGATATCCCCACGCGCGAACGTTTCCTGCAAACGCTGGAAAAGCTGCCCCGAAAGCGCACCAGCATGATCTATGTGACTCACAGGATTGAAGAAATTATGCCTTGCATTTCCCATGTGCTTTTTCTGAAAGATGGGAAAATTGTAGCGCAAGGGAAAAAGGATGAGATGATGCAATCCAAAATCCTTTCCCGTGCCTTGGGATGTACTCTGTCGGTGGAAAAAAATTCCGACCGATACTGGCTACTCGGAATTGGGCAGAATACCTCCGCTGGCCAGCGTGATGCCTCATTCGGGTCATGAAAGCAAACGATAAGCATAACTCGCTGGACTCAAATGGCAATAGCTTTTTTTACCCCTGCGGGGCACGCGTGATATCTTTTCATTAACCTTCATGCCCCGTGATATTCTTCCAAGGCATTCGTGCCCCGGAGGGGTAGAAAGGGTAAAAGCTAAGGAAGAAAATAACGCACCGGGAGCAAAAGCTTTCTCGGCTTGATGAGTCATTGCTATTTTATTTTGAACGGAGTAAAATTTTGCTTCTTATACCAGTTTGAGGAAGATTGGGAATGAGAATTGCTGTTTTTCTAAGTCTGTTTTTGCTTGGATTTCAAGTTTCCACAGTCTGGGGGCTTAGTCCTGAACAATGGTTCCAGGAGGGCAACCGGTTTAGTTCAGAGGGACGGTTTGAAGAAGCGGCGAAAGCTTATCAGAAATCCATTTCTGCTAATCCATTGTCGCCGGTGGCACACTATAACCTGGGAATTGCTTATAAGAACTTGATGCAGTTGAACCAGGCGGCAAAGTCTCTTGAAAAGGCTGTGGAATTGGGGCCTGTTAATATGGACATCCGGGTTACCTTGGGCAATGTGTACAATCTCCAGGAACGATGGGTCGATGCGATCGGGCAACTAAATATTGTTGTTCACCGTAAAAAAGGCGATGCCCAAGCCCATGGAAATCTGGGTTGGGCGTATTACAATTATAAAAAGGGACCTCCATTTAAGAAAATGGTGATTCTCAACCTGTCCCAGGCCGTGAAATTGTTTGAAGGGCAAAACTTGCCTGAGGCGGCAGAGGCGACACGAAAAATTCTCGAAGAGGCCCGAAATAAATTTGGGCATTCATCAATACAATAAGCGGAATTATTTTTTCAGAGGATGTTATGAGCAAGAGTATTACTGTCATACCCACACGCAGTGAACATACCATCACTTTTAAGGTGGAAAAGTATTTATTGCCTCATGGCAAAAGCCTGCCCTTTTCTGAACCGGATGCGGCCAAGCTCCATCCTATGGCGCAGGCTCTGTTTGCCATATCTGGGGTGAACAGCGGCTGGATGATGGCAGACGAAATTATGATTACCAAAGAGACGGATGTCCGTTGGGCTACCGTAAAACCGAAAGTGATGGAAACAATCCGCGCAGTCCACCACTAGGCGCCAGCGTGACGCTGGACCCAATGAGCAATCACTTTATACCCCTTCGGGGTACGAGGGCTAAGGTTAAATATCACGTCCGCGAACAAAGAGTTTTTTTGGCTGAACAAGTTCTTGCTAGTTGCCAGGTTTAAAATATTCTTTAAATGCGCGGGTCAGGGATTCATGATCTTTTGTTCCCGCCATTTCACGGATGGAATGCATGGACAACATGGGGTTTCCCACATCCACAGTGCGGATTCCCAAGTTGGCGGCCGTGATCGGGCCGATGGTGCTTCCGCAACCCAGATCAGACCGCACTACAAATTTTTGCACCGGTACTCCGGCTTTCCTGCATAACGATTCAAACCAGGCGCTTGATACCCCATCTGTGGCATAACGTTGCCCGGCGTTGCTCTTGATCACCGGCCCTCCGTTAATGATCGGCATATGCTGGGAATCATGCCTGTCGGAATAATTGGGGTGGACGGCGTGGGCCATATCGGCGGATATAAAGAACGATTTGGCCATAGCCCTTAAAAAACCTTCCCTTTCTTCCTTCAGGATAATTCGCTCCAATACATCTTTCAAGAATGGAGAACCTGCTCCTTGTGCGGTTTCACTGCCGACTTCTTCATGATCGTAAAACGCGATCACCCTTGTTGCCGGGTCTTTCACCGGGGATTCTGCCAACGCATGCATGGCACAATGGCAACTGGCGAGATTATCCAGCCGACTAGAGAAAATAAACTCTCCTTCCGGGCCAGCAAGGGTGCCCGGTTGCGTATCATATAAAGACAACTCCAGTCCTATAATATCGGCAGGGCGGCATTTCAGTTCACGAGAGATCATTTTTTTAAGAATCTCATCGGGAGCAGATTTCTTTTTCACTGAAAAAATAGGAGGCAAATGGTTTTGCTCATTGAGAATCAGCCCCTTTTTATTGACGTCGCGGTTCAGGTGAATAGCCAATTGCGGGATGCGTAATAAAGGTTGCTCAAACCGGATCAATTTGGCAATGGGCTTTTTCTTCCCACCTAAAATTACACGTCCTGCGAGCGATAAATCCCGGTCCGTCCAGGTAGAAAGAAGTACCCCTCCATATACCTCCACTCCCAGTTGCAGATAACCACTTTTGGCATACCCCGCATGCGGCTTGAGCCTGAGGTTGGGACTGTCTGTATGGGCGCCGATGATTTTAAATCCCTCGTTGGATTTTGACCTCACTGCAAATGCGATCAGGGAGGAACCGTTCCGCGTAAGGAAATATCTGCCATTCGGGACAAGATTCCAGGCATCGGTT
>CATMOP010000210.1 GCA_950072225.1 uncultured Nitrospina sp. | reverse complement strand
GTCTCTGACACAATGGATATCCGTCGTTTCCGACTTCTCGTGTCTCGTCCGCCTTTCTTGCTCGCGCTCCTCTTTGTCCTGGCCCTGGGCCTGAGCGCGTGCGAGGCACCCCCTGAGAGGAACCCAGCGCTCCCGGACGGCTTCGCGGAGCTTCGCGTTCCAGACGCTCCCTTCGTCGCTCTTATCTACCTGGATCAGGGCAGCGACGTTCCGTTGGCCATCTCGTCGATCACACCCTGCAGGACAAGGTCCATGTAGGCCCGTCCATACACGTCTGTGCCTCGCTCCAGGACGGTGATCAGGTTATTTGCCGTTATCGGATCGCCACCCTCCGGTGGCGTGACCCCCCCGACGGCGTCGATCAGGCCCAGCAACCCCCACTGGTTCACGGCCACGACCCCGTCCACGTCCTGCCTCTGGCCAATCTTGAACATCGATTCAGCGCTCTCGGCGGTCACCCGGAAGTCAGGGTCCCAGGAGACGTCGCGAAGCAGCCAGACCCAGGCGTTCATGTGCTCCTCCAGGCCCGGGGGAGCCACGGGATATAGTACCAGACGCTCCCAGTCGTCCACACGCACCGCATCGTAGTAGGTGACATTACCCAGCGATCCCTCATGAAGGGTCAGGGTCCATATCCCTGACACAAAGCCTCCGGTGCCACGGAGCTCGTCGGCAGATTGGCCCAGAAGCAGGTACCTTCGAGGTCCGTCCTCGCCCAACAGTCCCGACGCCACGGGCGCGACGCCGTTCAGCATCTGGAGCCCCTCGCGCACCTGGGTTACGAAGTCCAGGATACCGGGCAAGCCTGAGGACCCTAGGGGAAGGCTCCCATCGGCTTGTAGCTCCTTAAGTGCCTTTTCGCCCTCGGCGAGCTGGGCCACGGCTCTGGAGATGTCGGAGCTGTGCTCCGGCAACTTCGCCAACGCCCGAGAAAGCGCCTTTTCGCTATCCAGTAGACCGTTCTGCGACGCGGCGAGGATGTCGTGCGCCGGTCTAATCGCTTCGAACCCCAGGACCCCCGCCTCGCCGATGGCTGCCAGAGCGTCGATGAGCTTGACCAGGGACTCCAGCCTCGCCGCGAAGGGTCCTTCGTTCGACAGTCGAGACAACGCGACGGAGGTTTCCGCCGCGTTGGCCTTGGTTCCGGTTAACCGGTTTCCAGACACAATTCTACTAATCACTTCTCCAAGATTGCGATTATTGACATCTAGCCTGTTTTGGGCAATAACGGAACTTAAATTATTGAAGATTCGTAGTGGCATTCCATTTCCTCCATGAAATTGGAATTGATAAGGATTTGAAGGGTTTATGAGCTCCGAGTCCTCCAAGACTCAGCATAATAATAAACCCTTGATTTACGCAGCCTCCAGCCTGCCTTAATTTTGTTACGGCTTAAATGCCAAATTCTTGAGTTTTTTAATGTTTTTCTTTTAATATGACATTTAAAAGGCGATTTGGAGGAGGGGGCCGGGGGTATATTTTTAGGCCTATTTTCTGCCGATTTGATGAAAAAACGTCCTGTGATATTTATGGGGATCTCTTTTTTTCGGTAATTATTTCTAAGGAAACGGTTCTTATCAATTAAGAGCCGATCATGGCCAAAAGCAATTTTTAGAGATGCCATTTAGTATGAGGTTTACGGCCAGGACTCATTTTTAACCTTTTAAATCAGGGAATTTATGATGCAGAAAGTTTTGAAGGTGGAAGGAATGACTTGTCAACATTGTGTTCAAACTGTAAGTGAAACGGTGGGTAAGATGGCGGGTGTCCAGAAAGTGGATGTCGATCTCGATCGGAAAGAAGTAACCATTGAATTTGATGAATCACAAACTAAATTGAATGAAGTATCAGCTCAGATCGTTGAAGCAGGGTTTGAAATTGTTGGGAATTAGTCCACTAGGCCCGGCGAGCCGCCGGTGGCAGATAGCAATGACTCGTCAAGCCGCCATACTTCTTGCTCGCCAGATAGAGTTATTGCCCGTTGTACCCCTTCGGGGCACGCGTGGGGAAGGGTTAGGAAGGCATTTTCCCAATCTTAATTTGGAGTATTTTTTCTTTCCCGTCTCTTAATATTTTAACGGGAACCATCTTTCCAAAAGCCGTATCTGCAACCAGCTTTTGGAAATATTTCAAGCTGGAAATGATTTTACCATCGAACTGAATGATGATGTCTCCCCGAAGCATTCCGCCCAATTGGGCGGGGGTTTTGTTTTCAATACTGTTAACCAGTACTCCATCTTGGGTATTCAAGCTAAAATTGTATGCCAATTCCGGGGTCAAATCCTGAATTCCAATTCCCAACCATCCTCTATCTACCGAACCCTTGTGGATTAGCTGGTCTCCCACTCTAAGAGCCATCTCCACAGGGATGGCAAAACCCACTCCAGAGCCTATGGCCGCCACGGCCGTGTTGATGCCCACAATTTGCCCATCCAGGTTGATCAATGGGCCGCCACTGTTTCCTGGGTTAATCGATGCGTCTGTCTGGATAAAATTTTCAAAGTGGCTGATACCTAAGTCAGTACGTCCTGTGCCACTGACGACGCCCACAGTGACTGTTCCCTCGAGTCCGTAGGGATTGCCGATAGCCATTACCCATTCGCCAACTCTTAAATCTTTGGATTGTCCAAATTCTGGTTCCGGGAGTCTTCGCAGTGTAGAAATTTTGAGGGCCGCGAGGTCGGTATAGGTGTCATAGCCGAGAACTTTGGCAAAATATTCATTTCCGTCAGATAATTTGATCAGAATCCTATCGAGTTTTTCAATAACATGATAATTGGTCAAAATATAGCCGTTGGAATCCAGAATGATGCCCGACCCGACATTTTCAATGGCATACTTTCTGCTCCTCAGGTTTTGAACAAACCAGTTCCTGATCGTCGTGTACCAGGTTTCTGAACCGTGATTGTGGGGATCATACCAGGAGGACTTTTCTATCAATTCCTTGACCCTGTTCACACTGACTACAGAGGGCTTAATTTTTTTTGCATTGCGTACAAACGCTTTTTGCAAATCCAGTACATCTTTATATTCTTGACTGTTTTCCAGGTCACCCTGAATTGTCTTTTCTGGCAAGGAGGGGAGAAAATCAGTCCAAAAATCTTTTGTATTGAAAAGGACAAAGGTAAAAATCAAGCAACCCCATGCCAGGTTTCTCCAAGGCAAATTATTTGTGGATTTTGAGTCAAGCATGTTTAAAACCCGTATAAATGGTGGTGATACCAAAAGTCAACTCCTTGAAATTAACCGAATCGAAACCGTTTTCCTTCAAGATGGCAGAAAATGCCTCACCTTTGGGAAAACCCTCCACAGAATCGGGAAGATAGGAATAGGCGTTTTTATGACCGGAAATCCAGCGTCCCATAACAGGTAAAATTTCCCAAAAATAGTGGCGGTAAAGCCATTGTAAAAATCCGTTCTGAGGAAAGGAGAATTCGAGAATTACGATTTTACCCCGTGGTTTCAAAACCCGGTAAATCTCACGAATCCCATGATTTAGATCAGAAAAATTTCTGGCTCCAAAAGCGGAAATCGCGCCGTCAAAAACATCGTTTTTAAGGGGCAGGTTTTCCGCCGTACCCGGAAATAATCGAACGTACGATTGCATGTTTCTAGCGGTCACCTTATTTTTCCCCAGCTGGAGCATGGTGGTGCTGAAATCAATACCGATAATGCTAGATGGGGAGGCGTCGCGTGAGGCCAACTCCAAGGCAATATCAGCAGTTCCTGTTGCGACATCAAGAAAAACGCGGTTTGCTACGGGTTCCAGTTCATCGACAGCTATTTTTCTCCAGTACTTATCACACCCTGCGCTCAATAGCCTATTAAGAAAATCGTATCGGGGTGCAACGGCGTTAAACATATCCCGGATTGGATTCGCCCGGTCTGCCGAAACCTCAAAATTTTGTTTTACCTGAGAAGGTACCATGTACACAAAATATTGATTTTTATATAGATTAAGTAAATAAAGTTTAGCACCAGTTACTAACAGGCACAAGAAAGACTTGAACTGGGAATAGGGGGATTAAAGAATCTGTTATAAAATAACTACAAAGAAATGTAAGTAATTTTTGTTATGGAGTCCTTTTATGAAAACGGTTTTGGTTCCCCTGGCGCCGGGATTTGAGGAGATTGAAACGATCACTGTTGTCGATATCCTGAGGCGGGCAGGAGCCCAGGTAACCCTTGCGGGAACTGAGGAAGGGCCTTTGAAAGGCTCAAGAGGAATTAGTGTTTTACCGGATGACTTGCTTGCAAATGTTCTACAAAAGGAGTTTGACATGGTTGTTTTGCCAGGAGGGCAACCCGGAACCGACAACCTTAAAAAGGATGCCCGAGTTGCCCAACTGCTAAAAAAGATGGACAACCT
>CATMOP010000209.1 GCA_950072225.1 uncultured Nitrospina sp. | reverse complement strand
GTCACATTCAGTTCCAGCACTTCACTCTTTTCCCCATCGGGCAACTCAACCGTTTCATGGCTTTCGATTTCTAACCCTGCCATTGTAAGAACATGGCCCAATTCATCCGTCGGGACATCGATTTCGGTATATTCTTTCAACCAGTCAACTTGTACTTTCATTGCATTCCTTTATTTTTCAAAGCGACACTCGTAGGGATTATAGGTGAACCTTTCATAAAAATCCACCAGACACAAAACCCGGCTTATCACCGTTTACGAGTTCCTTGCCGGTTAACTCCCCGGTCGTGATAAAGTAGCCCGGAAACGCAAAACCCTGACCGGCCCCTATGAAACTCACACAAGAAAAAATTCTCTCACTGATAAAAAAGAAAGTTGCGCGCCCCATGAAGGTCGCGGAGCTTTCCCGGCTGTTGGGCCTGCCCGAAACTCAGAAGCGGGAGTTTCGCAACCACATCAAGGAAATGGCCGGCGAGGGCACTCTGATAAAAATCCGTGGAGGACGCTACGGGCTTCCCGACGAAATGCATCTGGTCACCGGAAAACTGCATGGCCACCCGAACGGATTCGGATTCGTCATTCCCGACAAGCAACATGGGGAAGACGATATTTATGTCAATGCCCGCAACATGAACGAAGCCATGCACCGCGATCATGTGGTGGTCCGGATCGAGTCGGAACGCGAACCGGGAAAACCTGCAGGACGTATCATACGTATTCTCCAGCGCAACACCACGCATCTCGTTGGAACCTACGAGACCTTCGGCAAAGATGGATGGGTCATTCCCACCGAGGACAAATATTTCCATGATGTTTTTGTTCCCGGAAAATACAGGAAGGGAGCCAAAAACGGGCAAATCGTGCACGTGGAAATTGAGACCTTTCCAACCCGGCACCAACCGCCTATCGGCAAAGTGGCCGAAGTGCTGGGCTCCTCCAACGACCCGAATGTCGAGATCCAATCCATCTTCAGAAAGCATGGAGTACGCCAGGGTTTTCCCCCGGAAATTCTCGATGCGGCCCGAGATGCTGAGGCAAAAGACGGTTTCCTGGAAAAACGCAAAGATTTTACCCAACTGCTGACCTTCACCATCGATGGAGAACGGGCCAAGGATTTTGATGACGCCGTTTCGCTGGAACGCTTCGAAGAAGGGTATAGGCTCGGTGTCCATATCGCCGATGTCAGCCATTTTGTGCAGGAAAACTCCCTGCTCGACCAGGAAGCCCTGGAAAGGGGAACCAGCATCTACTACGCCGATGGGGTCATCCCCATGCTTCCCGTTTCCTTGTCCAACGAAGCCTGCAGTTTAAAACCCGGTGAACCGCGCCTGACGCTCAGCGCCATCATGGACTTCGATCGGGAGGCAAATTTTATCGCCGGAAGCCTTCACCCCTCCATCATCCAAAGCCAGCGGCGGTTCACTTATAACGAGGTTCACGATTTACTGGGAAAGGAGAACGCAGACGATCCGTTTTTACCGACCTTGACCGACATGCACGACCTCAGCCAACTGCTCAGGAAAAAGAGATTCAAAAGCGGCAGTGTCGATTTCCATGTACCGGAACCGGAAATCCATATAGACTCCGCCGGCCACGTCAAGCGGATAAGTATCAGCGGGCATAACCTGGCACACGAGCTGATCGAAGAATTCATGCTGGCCGCCAACCAGTTTGTCGCCCTCAACCTGCACGAACGAGGCATACCGTGCATCCACCGGATTCATGAAGCTCCCAACCCGGAACGGCTCGCCAATTTCAATGAGTTCATCGCTTCTTTCGGTTTGAAGGTTCCCTCACCGGTCCGCTCAACGGATTTTCAGGCCCTGTTGAAAAAAATCCAGGGACGCCCGGAAGAAAGAGTTGTCAACACTCTGCTTCTTCGCACCATGAAGAAGGCTCGCTATTCTGAGGCCGACCCCGGTCACTTCTGCCTGGGCTTTCCTCATTATGCCCATTTCACCTCACCGATCCGCCGCTATCCCGACCTCATTCTGCACCGGATCGTCAAGAAGTACCTGAAACGCAAATGCTCGCCAAAAGAAAAAAAGGGACTGTTCTCCCGGCTTGCCGAAATTTCAGAACAGTCCACGCAAATGGAAATCCAGGCCATGGCTATAGAACGGGAAGTGATCGACCTTCGCCGAGCCCAGTTCATGATGGATAAAATCGGTAAAACCTTTCACGGGATCATCACCGGCGTTACCGGGTTCGGATTTTTTGTCGAACTAGAAGAGGTTTTCGTGGAAGGGCTGGTCAAGATTTCCAGTATCATGGACGACTATTACCTGTTCATCGAACCCGAGCACCGGCTCATCGGGCAAAAACGCCATCGCTGTTTCCGCATCGGCGACCCGGTGAAAGTCCGGGTCTCCGGTGTGGACCTGGGCCGCAGACAAATCGACCTGGGTGTTCTATGACCAATGAAAACACTGGAAATGTTTAACCCCCGGCTAGGAAAAAAATCTCTGGAACTGGGTAAATCCCGGAACGCCGATGAGCTGGGGCAGGCCCCCAAACAAGACGCGAAAGACTTCCTCGATGGCGGCGATTTCACCGACGACTTCACCCTGGTGATTGTAGAATCCGCCGGGCCACGCCCGGTGGAAATGAGCACGTGATATTCTTCCCCAGTTTTTAACCTTTCTACCCCTGCGGGGCACGAAAACTGCTATTAAATATCACGTCTGCGAGAAAAGAGTTGTCTCGGCTTAACAAACCATTGCTAGTTGAGTCCAGCGAGTTATGCTTATCATTTGCCTTCATGCCCCGAATGGGGTATCACGCTGGCGCCTAGTGGTTGTGGTTTGAGCCATTATTTGGTATAAAGGTTGTTTTTCTAAACCCTTAAAAATTGGCGCGACTTATTATGGCAAACGTAGAAAAACTGCAGGAACACCTTAAAAAGGCTAAATCCAACCTGGCGGAAGCCTCTAAAAAAGGCGATGATGCGGTCGCAATCCGCAAACTGAAAAAGAAAACCAAACGGCTGGCACGCAAATCAAACAAAATCACCGCCACAGAAAAAATGGCCGAACTGAAAAAGAAAAAGAAAAAAGACCGTAAAGAAAGTTCCTCAGACTAACCCCTTAGCAGGGAGACCTTTGCATAACCCCAGAGATCCTTCGATGTACCCCTGCGGGGCAAGAAGGTAACGGAAGGAATATCACTAACTCAGGATGACACCAAAAACCCCCGCAGTTGTCATGCTGAGCTTGTCGAAGCATCTCGCTTTTTGGGTTTTTCGACTTATGCAAAGCTCTCCTTAGCAGGCCGGACAAAGAGCGGTAGTTTATTAAGCCGCCAACAGGGTTTGAGCACTGTAAAAGTTATTACCCCTCCCCGGGGCACGCGTGATATCCTCTTCATTAACCTTCATGCTCTGTAAGGGTAAAAGCTAAGGGAGAACATCACGTGCTCATTTCCTCAAGGCGTAGCCTTGCTGCTCGCTGGCCCCACGCCTAGTGGCGGCTAGCAGTAGAGGTCTTCGCGGCGGTCTTCGAAAATGTGGTTGTGGGGGGTGAGGAATTTATCCCGGGCTTTTTCCAGGTCGATTTCGACGATTTGGATTTCTTCTTCGGTTTCGGATGCACGCACCAGGATGTTTCCATCTGGGTCTACAACCTGGCTCTTGCCCATAAATTTAAGAGCTTCTCCCTCTATACGATCTTCTTTGCCCACTCGGTCAGCGGTGACGGCAAAGACACGGTTCTCCAGGCAACGGGTGATCATGGCCTGCGGGCAATGGGCCAGGACCAGGTTGGAGGGATGGGCGATCAGATCCGCTCCCAAAAGGGCCAGGGATCGGGCTGTTTCAGGAAAGCGCCAATCGAAACAGATCATGACCCCTACTTTTGCGCCGGCGATATCAAAGACCTTGAGCGGCAGGTTTCCTGGGTCGAAGCAAGCCTTTTCTGTATCAAAAAGATGAATCTTGCGGTATTTCCCAATATAACCGTTGGGGCCTGTGATAACGGCGGAATTGTAAACATGATTTTTGTCGATTTCGGCAAGACCGGCGATTATAAATGTGTTGTTTTTTTTTGCGACGGAGGTTAGGGCGTTGGTGGTGGTCCCTTCGGGAACTTGTTCTGCCAAGCCTTGGACCTCTTTCTTATTTTTGAACTGGTACCCTGTAGCAAAGAGCTCGGGAAGAACAAACAGATCGGCACTTTGACCTTCAAGAAGCTTTTCCACCCGGGCGAGGTTTTTCTGAACGTTTCCAAACACGGGGTTGTTTTGCACGAATCCTACTCTCATAGCGGGCTCAGTCCATTGAGAGGGGTTAAGTCAACCGGGAAGTTTTGTTTCTCAGCAAATGGTCAATGAGAGTCAAGGCGACCATGGCCTCGGCAATAGGAACGGCTCTGGGGGC
>CATMOP010000208.1 GCA_950072225.1 uncultured Nitrospina sp. | reverse complement strand
ATTGCAGGAATCATGACTTCCCTCGGGTGAACAATGCTGGCATTCAAACTTCCTTCCGAAATAGTCAGGTCCTTGATATATTGAAGTTTGGGATCCAAGAGCACTATTTTTACAATTTCTTTTTTCAGGTTTTTCAGAAAGGGGGAAAAATGGTCCACAAAAGCCTGGCTGGATTTCAATTTGATCTTTATGCTTGCAGGCTTTGAAGCCATGCGCTTTCCCACTTCCAGTGCGGCTTTAATTTGAGCCGCCTTAGCCGGGCCAATGCCTTTTACCTGGCACATTTCGGTCACCGTTGCCTGATCCAGGTTTTCCAGGGTGCCAAACGCATTAAGCAGGTCCCGGCTTAAGTCTACCGCATTTTTTTGCGCGACGATCCCCAGACCCGATGAGGATTCCCAACAGGTGCGCGTCAGACAAGGTATTGCTTCCATATTTGATCAATCTTTCGCGCGGACGCTCATCTTCCGGCCAATATTTTATGGAGGTTGAATTTTTTCCTGGCATGCCAACATCCGGGGGTTTCAGATTTGCAGTTGTTCTTTAAAATATTTCAGGGTCGATTGCAAGCCCTCGCCCAATCCGACCACCGGCTCCCAGTTTAAATATTTTTTTGCTCGGGTGATATCCGGTTGCCGGACTTTAGGATCGTCTTCTGGCAAGGGAACATAGGTGATTTTACTCTTGCTGTTTGTAGCTTGCAAAATTTTATCGGCCATTTCTTTAATTGTCATTTCATTGGGATTGCCAATATTTATGGGGCTATTCTGATCTGAAGTTAAAAGGCGGTAAATGCCCTCAACGAGATCCGATACATAACAGAAGCTTCGTGTCTGTGAACCATCTCCGTAAATTGTTAAATCTTTTCCCGTGAGAGCCTGTTTTAAAAAATTGGGAATAGCCCTGCCGTCATTGATCCTCATGCGTGGTCCAAAGGTATTAAAAATGCGGATGATTTTGGTGTTGATCCCATGTGTCCTGTGGTAGGCCATGGTAATGGCTTCGGCAAACCGTTTGGCTTCGTCATAGACACCACGGGGGCCAATGGGGTTCACGTTTCCCCAATAGTCTTCTGGTTGCGGATGAATCAAAGGGTCGCCATAAACTTCAGAGGTGGAGGCAAGAAAAAAAACGGCTTTTTTTGCTTTCGCCAGGCCCAAGGCATTATGAGTTCCCAACGCACCGACTTTAAGCGTCTGAATGGGAAGCTCCAAATAGTCAATTGGGCTTGCAGGGGACGCGAAATGCAGAATATAATCCAACTCGCCTTCCAGAGCGATAAACTCGGAAACGTTGTGCTCGACAAATTGAAACTTTTCACTTTTGATGCCGGAGATATTATCTTTGGAGCCGGTGATAAGATTATCCATGCAGACCACTTCATGGCCTTTATTCAGAAGGTATTCGCATAAATGCGAACCCAGAAAACCCGCGCCTCCCGTGACTAATGTTCTTGGCACACTACCCTCATGATTGATTTGAAATTGGGGTTGGATCAAACACGATTCCCCGTTCAATTTTATAGCCAGCCAGAAAACTTTTGGCCGACATGCTTTTTTTCCCTTCTGGTTGAAGTTCGGTGAGTACCAGTCTGCCCTGCCCGGTGCCCACCTCAATTCCTACATCGGTAACCCGCGCGACCTGTCCCGGACTATCATCGGGAGTTCCTTCGGTGACCTGGGCTTTTAATATTCGTAAGCGTTTTTTGTTCAACAAAGTGTAGGTTCCTGGCCAAGGGGTGAGGCCTCGAACCTGATTCCAAAGGGTGATGGCAGACTGTTCCCATTTAACCAAACCCTCTTCTTTTTTTAATTTAGGCGCATACGTTGCATGACCGTGATCCTGCGGGGTGGGTAGCAGCGTATTTTCTTCAAGCCTCTTGAGGGTTTCGAGTACCAGGGTTCCCCCCATTTCCGACAAGGTGTCGTGCAGAGTTTGTGCGTTATCGGTCTCATGAATAGGTGTTTCTTTCATGAGCAGAATATCTCCGGTATCCATGCCCTTGTCCATAATCATAGTGGTGACTCCGGTTCGGGTATCTCCGTTAAGAATAGACCGATGAATGGGAGCCGCGCCCCGGTATTTGGGTAGAAGGGAGGAATGCAGGTTGATGCAGAATCGTTTGGGAATTTTAAGAAAGGTTTCACTCAGTATTTGCCCAAAAGCGACTACGATAATAGCGTCCGGCCGATTTGAACTTAATAAATCGATGAACTCCGGAGAATTAACCGTTTCTGGTTGTAGTACGGGAAGGTGAAAGTCCAATGCAACCTGTTTAGTCGGGGGAACAAGAAGTTTCTGGCCTCGGCCCTTCGGCCTGTCGGGCTGGGTGATAACCGAGAGTATGGAATGCGAAGAATGGTGCAGGGTTTTCAGCGTTGGGAGCGCAAATTCTGGTGTCCCCATAAACACAATATTCATGCATCCTGCTCTTTGATTTTCTTTTTAAATTTTCGCTTAAGGATATCGCGCTTCATTTTTCCCAGGTTATCCCAAAATAGTATGCCGTTCAAATGATCCATTTCATGTTGAAAGGCTCGTGCCAGGTATCCCTGGGCTTCATAACAAACTTCGTTCCCATCCAGATCGTAGCCCTTGATTTCAATCTGGCTGGCTCGTTTAATTTCCGCCACCACATCAGGAATGCTCAAGCAACCCTCTTCCCCAAGCTCACTGCCTTCCATAGCTGTGATTTCCGGATTGATAACGGTAACCAGGTTTTCCTTGTCGGTCTCGACACCGATGTTGATCACAAACATGCGCCACGGCAAACCGATCTGGTTGGCGGCAAGCCCGACTCCCGGAGCGGCGAGGATGGTTTCCACCATATTTTCCGCAAGGATGACCAGTTCCCCGTCAATATTCTCAATGGGCAGGCACGTTTTCCTTAAAACAGGGTCCAGGCAGTTTTTAATCGTTAACAAAGCCATACTTTATTTATTACCCTTATCGGTCATCAACAGAGATATCATCAGGTGCACAAAACACACTCAAACACCAGTCAATTTTAATACAGAATGGAACAGGTATCCAGCCCGCATAAAGCCGAGACGACTCTTTGCTAGCCACTCTTAGCAGGGGGGGCCGAGAGCAAGGGCCTTTTCAGCCGAGATAACCTGATATTCGCTCCATAAAGCTATTACCCCTCCGAGGCACGCGTGATGCCCTCTTCATTAACCTTCATGCCCCGTGGTATTTTACCTTAACTTTTACCCGTGCCGGGCATGAAGTCCAAAGTTGAATACCACGCGTGCCCCGCAGGGGTAGCAAGGGTAAATGCTGAGGAAGAATATCACGTGCTCATCGCCTCCGGTCGCTGACCACTTGGCGTGGGGCCAATGAGTGGTGACTCTTTAGCCGAGAGAACGTTTACTCGCAAAATAAAGATATTGCTAGTTGCCAACGGAGGCTCTGCGTCAGGTGGTGTATTCCGCATTGATTTTAACGTAATCATAAGAAAGGTCGCAGGTCAACACTTCTTCCCATTCTTTTCCACAATGCAGGTCAATGGTTATATTGATTTCATGTTGTCGCATCGCTGTGAGCAGTTTTTTGGGAGATAGATTCGTGGGGCAACCGTTTTTTAAAAGTAGGTTTTGGTTTAATAATATATCCACCTTGTCAGGATCAAAGGGTGCTCCGGCATTTCCCACTGCACAATAAATCCGTCCCCAGTTGGGGTCTTCCCCAAACAACGCAGTTTTAACCAGCGATGAGGTGGCGACGGAATTGGCTATGAGGTAGGCCTGTTTGCGAGTTTTTCCTCCCTGAACGCGAACGGTGACAAACTTGGTTGCACCTTCTCCATCGAGCACAATTTTGGCTGCCAGGTTCTTGCACAGTGCCGTCAAAGCTTTTAAAAATTCCCGGTAGCCCAATGTGCCTGATTTTATGGAAGGATTTTTTTCCTCTCCGTTGGCAAGGATGAGGACACAATCATTGGTGCTGTTATCTCCGTCAACGGTGATGCGATTAAAAGAGCGATCGGTGGCTTCTGTCAGGGCCATTTTAAGGGTTTTTGAATCGATGACAGCGTTGGTGCATAAAAACCCAAGCATGGTTGCCATGTTGGGGTGGATCATTCCAGACCCTTTGGTCATCCCGCCTATGGCAATGCGGTGGCCCTTGTAGTTATAACTCACTTTATCTGACTTGGATACCAGGTCGGTGGTCAGGATGGCCTCTGAGGCATCGGTCCAGTTTTTTGCAGTCCGTCCCAGTTTCTGCGCCAGTTGCCGAGCAGCCTGTAAAATTTTGTAGGAAGGTAGCGGAACTCCGATTACTCCGGTGGAAGCCATGAGCACTTCTTTTTGTGGTATCGAAAGTTCTTCTGCAATTTTTTTTGTAATTGTATCGCAGTCTTTCAACCCTT
>CATMOP010000207.1 GCA_950072225.1 uncultured Nitrospina sp. | reverse complement strand
AGGTCATAGGCATTCTCAAGGAAAAAGATATTTTCGGGGAAATGGGAATTATTAACAGTCAGCCCCGGTCGGCAACCGTTACCGCCCTGGAAAAAAGCAAAGTATCCCTGATTACCCAGGAGTGTTTTCACTCCATGAAAACAACCAACCCGGAAGCCCTTATGCCCCTCTTACGGGTACTTTCAGCACGCATCCGTGACTCCTTCAAACTGTTGAATACGCAGAATCCATCTATCTGACAGTCCAAGTAATTCCAAGATCCTCAAAACTCGCAACCCATGTATTTACAAGGGGTTATATTTCATATAAAATATACTTGGATTATGGGTCAAGTTTGTTTCCGTAAAAACCGTTTTATAAATTGAGACCCCCTTTTATTAAACGGTTCGGCCCTGATTCGTGAGGAAATTTTGTATAATGTTTACGAAAGATCCCGAAGGCATCCGGCTGGCTCAAAGATGATTTTTCATCACGTGTCTATTTGAAAGATCCCCAGTGAATGAAAACCCTTAGTCCTTTCAAGTCCCAGGCACTACCACAAAGAGAGTCGGCGGTTATCCAGGAGGATGATATAGCGGAAACCTTTTCGTACCAGGAACCCTTGACCAAAAAACCTAAAATCCTGATCATCATTCCAGCCTATAATGAAGAAAAAAATATAGGCTCAGTTCTTGAGGGCATCCAAAAACAGTCGCCAGGATTTCCCATATTAGTGATCAATGATGGTTCTTCAGACAATACAGAAAAAATTGCCCTGGAACACAACGCAGAAGTCATTTCCCTGCCTTACAATTCAGGCTATGGGGTCGCACTGCAAACGGGATTTTTATATGCAATAAAAAATAATTTTTCCATCGTGGTACAAATGGATTCCGATGGTCAGCATGACCCGGAAAACATAAAAGACTTGCTCGAAGAAATCCAAAAGGAAAACTGCGATGTGGTGATTGGTTCCCGTTTTTTGAGCGCGGCCTCCTATAAAACCTCCTTGGCCCGCCATGCGGGAATGTTGTTATTTGGTAATATCGCTTCTCTTATTTGCGGACAAAAGGTAACCGACCCTACTTCAGGGTTTCAGGCATTGAAGGGACGGGCCATTCAATTTGCCGCAAGCGACAACTATCCCCCAGACTATCCGGATGCGGACTTTATCATTTTGATGAAGCGTTGTGGATTTAAAATAAAAGAGATCCCGGTAACCATGCACGCCAGCCCAAACAAAGAATCCATGCATCATGGGCACAAAACGATTTACTATGTTTTTAAAATGTTCCTTTCAATTTTTGTAACCCTTTTAAGAAAATCTCCAAAGAGGTAACCCATGCCCCCCCGAATTCAAATAATCTCCATCTTGATATGCGTATTTCTGGTCTCATATGTTTTTGAATTAGTCCGAAGAAAGCATTTGAGCGAAGAATACTCAATGGGCTGGCTGATCACGGGAACTTTAATGCTTATCCTTTCTGTTTCAGAAGGTGCTTTAAAGTGGGTTTCGGGGCTAGTTGGAGCCACTTTATTTACCTCCACGTTATTCTTTTTCGGGCTCTTATTCCTCATGGTCATTTGCCTGCATTTTTCTATTCGCATTTCCGCATTGACCAAACAAGTGCGCACCCTGACGCAACATGTCGGGATATTGGATCACGAAAAGAAAGTACTGGAAAGGAAAATCCACCAACCTCCCTGGCAAACGGGCACTTCCAGTTTGGAGCAGATTTGAAAATCTTACGTACTATAGAAACTTTTTTGCCCTATATTTGCGGCCCAACCAATCAGGCTTTTCAAATCTCCAACCGCCTTGAAGAAAGAGGCATTCACTCCCCTGTTTTTACCACTTACTCCGATGTTGACCCTAGCCTTGCTCATCATGAAAAATATGAGCGGGTATCCGTGTTCAGGTTTCCTCACCAATTTAAAATTATGCGCTACTGCGTGAGCGCAGGCATGCTCCCTTATTTTAAAAATTTTGATATTTTACACAGCCATAATTACCGTAATTTTCAAACTGATAGCGGTTTTTTTTTGCGTTCTTAAAGAATAAACCTTTCATCTTAAATACCCACGGCTCCCTTCTCGGCTTTAAAAACTATCTCCCCTCTTTTTTCCAGCGGATTCCTTATCATATTTACGACTGGGTGACTTTAAAGACCTCTGCAAAAAGAGCCCAGGCCATCATCGTTTCCTCAAAATTTGAATATGAAGACGCTTTGGAATTTGGAATCTCTAAAGATAAAATTCGCATCATTCCCATGGGTGTAAAGGTAGACAAGACTATTAAGGAGAAAGCAGCCAACAACACCCTGCAACTTCTATTTGTCGGTCGAATCGCAAGGGTCCGGCACCTCGAACTACTATTGCGGGCAGTTGAAAAATTAACCTTTCCCTTTCATTTAACCATCGCTGGGGGGGAAGAGAAAACCAGTAGCGTAACTCGGTCGGGTTACCTAAAAGAATTAAAAGCCCTAACGCAGAGACTCAACTTAAATAGCAAAGTAACTTTTACGGGAAGGAAACCCCAGGAAGAATTGAAGACTTATTACGAAATGGCGGATCTGTTCGTATATCCTTCAAAATTCGAAAATTTTGGACAACCGCTCATCGAGGCAGGGGCTCACGGCCTGCCGATAATTGCTACTCCGGTAGGTGTAGCTCGGGATATCGTTATTGAAGGAGAAACCGGTTACTTGACATCTGACGATCCAATAGCAATGGGCGACCGTATTCATTTATTGCAGGACGACAATTTAAGAAAACAAATGGGAATTCAAATTAAAAACCTTATCAAGGAAAAATTTGACTGGGAAAATATCATGAACCAATATGTTAGCCTTTATAACTCCTTATGATATTTTTTCATGTCCAAAGCGTTCGATCATTATTCAGGCTGGTTTCCGCTAGATGGCCAATTCGTGATCACTGGGGAAAAAATGTGATAACCCGGAAAGCTTTTCCTACAAATACTCTCTCAAGCCCTCCTCCAATTTTCGGGGACAATAAGAAATTAATGTTGCGGTCTGGCTAATATCTTGATCCTTCCTGCATAATAAGCGGGGAATTTGATCGGGGGTAAAAGAACCGAGTTTCATTAATGAAGCCAGCGACACCCCCAACTTGGCAATCCAGATGGGAATAAATATCTTATTCCTGCGAACTTCCAAAAATCGTGATAATCGATCTATTACTTCCCTAAATGGAATTATTTCCGGGCCGCATAAATTTAATTTTTGGTTTATCAAATCTGGATCCATCACTATCTGTGCTATTGCCTCCACCACATCATCAATATAAACCGGGCTCATGCAGTAAGAACCATCTCCGACAACAGGAATAAATTTTAAATTCTTGACCCATGAAATCAGTTCGCCAATTCCTTCTTTCATTTGAGGTCCATAGACTTCTGAGGGTCTTAAAATAATCCATTGAAGCCCCGATTCGCAAACCCGGTCCTCTGACTCCAGCTTGCTCAAGCCATAGGCTCCTCCATCTTCGCTGGCAGCCACGGAACTGATGAAAACAAATCTTCTTACATTCTTCCTCTTGCAGGCGTTTATAAGATTTTGAGTCCCCTCTCGATTCACCCTGAAATATTCAGCATTGTTACAGGAATGCGTCAGAGCCGCCAAATGCAGGACCCCATCCATCCCCTGGCATGCACGGTCCAAAGATTCCGGGTCAGTAATGTCCCCGGAAATAGTTTCGCACGATTCAATGCTGGCTACCGAACGATGCTCCAGAAGACGTAATGAGAATTTACCGCTTTCGAGTAGCAAGGCCACCAATCTGGAGGCCAAAATACTTGATGCCCCTGTGATTAAAATTTTCATTCAAGCATATTCCAGTTCAGGGATTTATTTCGCCCCAAATTCTTTTATGCGATACCAGATCAGGTTTGCCAAAAATTCCAAAATGGCGAGAGGTTTTACAAAAGAAGGACGCGTGTCAATACTGTGAAAAGCAGTTTCTATTTCTCCAATTTCAATTTTCAGGCGCCGGGCTCTTATCATAATTTCAGCATCAACAAACCAACCGTCAGATTCCAGGTTCATCTTCTGGTACAGTTCCCGCGTTATTATTTTAGGCTTAGAATTCATATCCCGGGCACTGATTCCCGGAAACATTATTTTAAACAACAGATTATAAACTGTAGATATAAACATTCGGTAATAACCATCACTTCTTTTAATTCGAACCGTTTTAACCAGGTCGTATTCCTTCTCAATCATGAGGTTATAAACACGGACCACATCCGTGCAGGGCATTTGCCCATCTCCGTCAATAACCGCCAGTTTTTTTCCTGTGGCGGCCCGGAGGCCGGATTTCATATCCCACCCCATCATCCCCTCTTTAACTTTAACCACCGCTTTTATGCGCGGATTCCCGTCT
>CATMOP010000206.1 GCA_950072225.1 uncultured Nitrospina sp. | reverse complement strand
ATGGGGGCTATGCTCCTTACCGCTGGTGCACCGAAAAAACGGTTTGCCCTGCCACACTCGCGCATCATGATCCATCAACCGAGCGGAGGGTTTCAGGGACAACACACCGATATCGAAATCCAGGCTAAAGAAATCACCAGAATCCGGGCCATTCTGGATTCCATCCTGTCCAAACACTCAGGAAAAAGTGCCACGCAGGTCAACAAGGATACCGAACGGGATCATTATATGACAGCGGAAGAGGCCAAGACTTACGGCCTCATTGACAGCGTGATCAGCAACCGGGACGAGGCCCATAAGGGCAAAGGCAAAAAGAAAAGCGAATAGAATGAGCCCGTGGGCTCAATTCCAACCCTTTTGAAGAGGGCTTTATGGCAAAGAAAAGTACAACCGGAAATTATCGTTGCTCTTTCTGCGGGAAAAGCCAGGAAGAAGTCAAAAAACTGATTGCCGGACCCAGCGTCTACATTTGTGACGAGTGTATTGAGCTTTGCAATGAAATCATGGTGGAAGATTGGGCCCAGGAAAAGGGCGAAGACTTCCAGCATCTTCTTAAACCGCATGATTTATACAAGCACCTCGAGCAATATATCGTTGGGCAGGAACGTTGCAAAAAAATCCTTTCCGTTGCGGTTCACAACCATTTTAAAAGGGTCGACTCCAACCTTGACCTGGAGGATGTGGAACTGCAAAAGAGCAATGTGCTGTTGATCGGTCCTACCGGGTCCGGGAAGACCCTCATGGCACAGACCCTTGCCCGAATTCTTGATGTTCCTTTCACCATTGTGGATGCAACCACCCTGACCGAAGCCGGTTATGTCGGGGAAGATGTTGAAAATATCATTTTAAAACTCCTGCAAAATGCCGATTACGATGTTGAAAAAGCTGAGCGCGGAATTATTTATATCGACGAGGTCGATAAAATTTCGCGGAAGTCAGAAAATCCCTCAATTACCCGCGATGTTTCCGGTGAAGGGGTGCAACAGGCACTTTTAAAAATCATTGAGGGCACCACAGCCAGCGTTCCCCCGCAGGGAGGCCGGAAGCACCCGCATCAGGAGTTCCTACAGGTCGACACCACCAATATTCTTTTCATCTGCGGCGGGGCATTCGTTGGACTGGACTCCTTGATTCGCAACCGCATCGGTAAAAAAAGCCTCGGTTTCGGACAGACAATCGTTTCCAAGAAAGAAATTGACAAGGAAGACACGCTCGAAAAAATACAACCGGAAGACCTGCTCAAATATGGCCTCATTCCGGAATTTGTCGGGCGTTTTTCATCAGTGGCCACGCTTAAGGAGCTGTCCATTGAGGCAATGATAAAAGTTTTGACCGAACCCAAGAACGCCTTGGTCAAACAATATAAAAAGTTGTTTGAGTTTGAAAATGTTAAGCTCAAATTTACCGATACCGCTATCAAAGCCATTGCCGAAAAAGCTACCGCACGCAAAACCGGAGCAAGAGGCCTTCGCGCCGTTCTGGAAGAGACCATGCTCGAAATCATGTTCGACCTCCCTTCCCAGCCAGATATAGAAGAAGTGGTCATCAATGAAGAAGTAGTCCTCAAAGGCGAAAAACCCATGTTGGTTTACGAAAACAAGAAACAGGCCAGTTAAATATGGGTTCCGAAAAAATTGTATTACCACTCCTTCCCTTAAGGGACATCATTGTCTTCCCGTTCATGGTGCTTCCCCTGTTTGTAGGTAGGGAGAAATCCATTCTGGCCCTGGAAAAATCCATGGCCGAACAAAAAAACATCTTCCTCGCCGCCCAACGCAATCCCAACAATAACGAACCACAACCTGCAGATATTTACGAGACGGGAACGGTGGCAAATGTTCTCCAGATCCTCAAACTGACAGATGGAACCATGAAAGTCCTGGTGGAGGGTCTGCAGAGAGGACGTATTGAATCGTTCATCCACAACCCGGACTATTTTGAGGTTGAAGTCAGCCGCATTCATGAAAACGAACAGCTAACACCCGATGTCAAGGCATTGATGCGCAGTGTGGGAACGGTGTTTGACCAATATGTAAAATTAAACCAAAAAATTCCCCTGGAAGCCGTGGCCGCCACTGCCAATATTCTGGAACCGCACCGTTATGCCGACACCATTGCCGCCTATATGGTTTTCCAAACCCAGGAAAAACAGGAATTGCTCGAAACCTTAAATCCTGCAGATCGTTTAAACAAGCTTCTCGACATTCTCAAGTCGGAGATGGAAGTTCTTAAAATTGAAAAACGCGTTCATGGCAGGGTGCGAAAACAAATGGAACGCAGTCAGAAGGAGTTTTATCTCAACGAGCAGATCAAGGCCATCCAGAAAGAATTGGGCAAACGTGATGAGTTCAAAACCGACATAGCTGAACTCAAGCAAAAAATCAAGAAAGCAAAAATGCCCAAAGAGATTAATGAAAAAGCCACTAAGGAATTAAAACGGCTGGAACTCATGCAACCCATGTCTGCAGAGGCTACTGTTGCGCGAACCTATATCGAATGGCTTGCCGACCTGCCCTGGAAAAAAGGCGCCGGTGCAGACAAAATCAAAATCCCCGAAGCCCAGAAAATCCTGGACAGGGACCATTACGGTTTAGAGAAAGTAAAAGAGCGTATCACCGAGCATCTTGCAGTGATGAAACTGGTCAAAAAAATAAAAGGCCCCATCCTTTGCCTTGTGGGCCCCCCGGGTGTCGGCAAAACTTCATTGGGACAATCCATCGGCAGGGCCATGGGCAGAAAATTTATCCGCGTGTCCCTTGGCGGTATTCGGGATGAAGCCGAAATCCGCGGACACCGCAGAACTTATATTGGAGCTTTACCGGGGAAAATCATTCAAGGCATCAAAAAGGCTGGTGTCCATAACCCCGTTTTCATGCTGGATGAGGTCGATAAAATGAATGCCGATTTTAGGGGAGACCCCTCCTCCGCCTTGCTGGAGGTTCTGGACCCGGAACAAAACTCCAATTTCAACGACCATTACCTGGAAATCGATTACGATCTTTCCAATGTCCTTTTTATCTGTACCGCAAATGTCCTGCACTCCATTCCACAACCCTTGCTCGACCGAATGGAAGTTCTCCGCCTGCCCGGTTATACCGACCAGGAGAAAATAGGCATCGCCAAAAGTTTTCTCGTGCCTAAAAAAGTATCTGCACACGGCCTGACCAAGAAAAATATAGAATTTACTGACAAGGCCTTGGATGGGATTATCCATGATTACACCCGCGAGGCTGGGGTACGGAACCTGGAAAGGGAAATCGCCACACTCTGCAGAAAAGTTGTTAAAACCGTTGTTGAAAAAGGTAAGAAAACCAGAATAGAAATCACCCCGTCTGTTTTGCAAAAATATCTGGGCGTTCCCAAATTCAAGAGAGCCGAAACCGAAGGTCCACTGGAAATAGGGTCCGCGACCGGCCTTGCCTGGACGGAGTTTGGCGGCGAAACCCTTTCCGTAGAAGTTTCGGTAGTTCCGGGGAATGGCAAGCTCGTACCCACCGGGCAACTCGGAGATGTGATGAAAGAATCGGCGCAGGCGGCCATGACCTATGTGCGCTCACGCGCCGGGGAGTTCGGGCTACCCAAAAATTTCTACCAGAAAAACGATTTTCACATTCATATACCTGAAGGCGCTGTTCCTAAAGACGGCCCTTCAGCCGGAATCACCATGGCGGTGGCGCTTGTCTCCGCGTTGACCAAAACCCGACTGGAACCGGATCTCGCCATGACCGGGGAACTGACCCTGACCGGAAAAGTCCTGCCCATTGGCGGACTCAAGGAAAAAGTCCTTGCGGCTCACAGGTTCGGCATCAAAAATCTTATTATCCCTGCGGAAAACGAAAAAGATATCCCCGAAATTCCTGAAAATGTGAGGAAGAATATACAGTTTTTTCCCGCTACCACAATGGACGATGTGATCAAACACTCCTTTGCTAAAAAGTTCAAAGTTAGGAAAAAACCGGCCGCAAAAAAAATCCGTAAACGAACCCCTTCGTCAAAACAACCCTCCATCTCCCAACTCAACTAACCGGCGAGCCGCCGGTGGCAGATTGCAATACGCTACCGTGCCAGCAAAAGGTTGTCTCCGCTTACGATATTTCTTCCGCTGTCTTCATGCCCCAAATGGGTATTTCAATATTTAATAACCAGCGGATTGATGAGGCCGTACCCGAAGAAGCCCCATTAGCCAGTCCTTTGCAATCGTTGAGAACATTTCGCAAATTCATTACTGGTAGCCGAAAAAAACTTGGGAAATGCTCAACGCTTTTAAAAGAAAAAGAGGCTCAACTCACAGAGCTTCACCGGCAAACCGTAGATAGTATAAAAAAGAAAAAAAGGTTTGTCTTTATTTTTATTAATATATTCCTGAGCTTTTTCTAAAAAATGATCTGCCATGTCAATGTCACTCCATCTTGCTTTCTCACCTCCTTTC
>CATMOP010000205.1 GCA_950072225.1 uncultured Nitrospina sp. | reverse complement strand
GCCATGCGCTTTTTAATGGCCGAACCGATGGTCCTGGTGTTGTCGTTGTTAAAGGCCGGTCTGGCCGTGGCAGGAGGCATCATGACCCTGATTCCCTTGATGGCCAGCCAGATGTTGTCCGTTTCCCTTTCATTAGGAATCGGCATTCTCTATTCCGCGCGCGGTTTAGGCGCCGCCTTGGGACCGATTCTGGTCAAGCGAATCTTCGGGGAAACCGCCTCGGTTTTGCAATGGGCGATTGCCGGCGCATTTTTCCTGAAAGCTTTTTCGTATATATTCATCGCCTACTCTCACAATATCTGGACGCTTTCGCTAGGAGTTGCCTTTGCCACCCTGTTCGGCTCCATCATTTGGGTATTTAGCTCAGCTCTGATACACCTTTCTGCACCAGACCATTACCTGGGCCGGGTTTTTAGCTTTGAACTCGCTCTGTTAACTCTAGTTATGGGCTTTAGCAATTGGGGCGTAGGCTATGCTGTGGACGGGTGGGACATGAATGTCAACCAGATCGCATTGTGGATGGCAGGACTGGTCATTATTCCGGGGATTTTATGGTCCGGATTCTTGGTCTTTCTCCAGAACAGGTTTGGGCAGGGGGAATGCGTTGGCTCGATATGCCCTGTTGACCCAAGCGGATTCAACCCAAATCCTGTAACGGGAGATCAAAGCACCAAAATTTAAGCCGAGGTGAAATAATCGGCGACTGACTTTCCAATATCGAAATGGCTGATAATCCGGGCAGGGTCCTCCTGATTTTTGGCCCACCGGTAGGCTTCTTGAACATCCTCATTTTTCCCCAAAGCATGTAAAACCCCTACCGAGATGAAACAGGTCGCCAAATCGGTGGATTGGGAAAAACGGATCAGCATTTCCAGCATTTCCTGCATGCTTGGTTCATTGAGGCTACGGTATTTGCCGACCAGATTCCGAATATTCTCTTCCCCGTAGGTATTGGTGTAGGAAGCACCAATCATCGGGTTCTGATACAGATGCAGAACCTCTTCTTCCAAGGAGTTGTCCAATTCCATCCTCCCTTTACGGTACCGAATCTTTTTTCAGCCAGAATTCTTCGAATTCTTCCTGATAGGCCAATTGGGTAAGGTCTTCCATACGGTCCAGGAATACCTTGCCGTTCAGATGGTCAATTTCATGTTGCAAAACCACTGCTTCGAAACCGGTTGCCCGTTTCTCTACCTTATTTCCTTCCCGGTCATAAGCATTGAGCATTACCGATGCGGATCTCGAAACCAGTCCCCGGAAATCAATGAGACTCAAACAACTTTCCCATCCCAAAACCGTTTCCTCGCTAAAATCCGACAACACGGGATTGACCAGGGCTGTCACGGGAATGGGAGCCTCATCAGGGTATCTCTCATTGTTCTCAACTTCCAGCACCACGACTTGAATGGAACGATTGACCTGCGGAGCAGCCAGGCCGACTCCCCCCTCTTGACGCATGGTGTCAATCATATCATCTATAAAATTCTGCAGTTCACCTTTCGGATCGGCCAACTCTTTTAAATCCACTTGCTTGGCGACCCGTCTTAAAACGGGATTGCCCAATTTAGCGACCTTCAGTACTGCCATTTCTTACCCCAAAGTGCATGCCTTGGAACTCTGTAATTTAAATTACACGTACAGGAAAACACCCGCACAAACTATTTTTTAAAAACCGGTTATTTTTTAATCCTAACTGGAATAAAAATACGGGTCGGGAACTCTTGTAAATTCAAATCATATTTTATCACACTCAATGCAGAAGAGTCGAATTCGCCCCCTAAATATGGGCTTAAATGGATACAGGCCCCTTTTTTTGTTTGACATTTGAGATAGGTTTCATAATAATGCACGAGCTTATAACGCTGATTTGAGAGGAGGGGATAAACCTTGACTAAAGACGAATTAATCAATGCAGTAATCAAAAGTTGTAAAAACGATGGCCTGACCAAGCGATTGACCGGAGACGTGATTGATGCCGCCTTCGAAAATATTTCTAAAGCGATCAAGAAAGAAAAACGGTTTGCTTATCCTGGTTTTGGGACCTTTACTGTTAGAAGCCGGAAAGCAAGAAAAGGTCGGAATCCTCAAACGGGTGAGGAAATCAAAATTAAAGCCAGTAAAACGGTTGGCTTTAAACCAGCTCCTACTTTGAAAAGCTCCCTTTAGTTCTTGCGCCAAAAAAATTAAACCGCTCACTGGAAGGTGGGCGGTTTTTTTATTTCCTCAATCTATCTTTTAAGAATCTTCCTAAGCAATTCTAGGGAGAAATCAATTTACCGATAAAGCCCGACTGCTTGAGTTGCTGAAGTATCCAAGTCGCATTATCTGCCTTTTTAAACGCTCCCACCACTACACGGAAATGGATTCCAGCCGGCTCACCGTAGGAAACCAGCAGCAAACCCGATAATCCGGATTTTCGCAAAGATTCCAATAACATCCTGGCCTCTATTAAAGAGTTGGCTTCCCCGACCTGCAATGCAAAGCGATAAGGAATGGCCGTCGCGTGACCTCCGAAAGGTTTTTTTCTCAATATCCGGACCACCCTTTGGGCTTGGTTCCAATCTGAGAATCGCCCCACATAAATCCGGTAAATCTGGATTTCTTTGGAAATCCTGACTGGAACCCAATAAGCATCAAACCCATTTTGCCGTAATCGGTTGGTCAAGGAAACTACGGAAGATTCATTGGCATGACTGGAAACATGGATAACAAAAGAAAGTTTAATAGTTTTTTCCGTATTGACACGCGCTTTTAAATCCTCTGGGTTTGCCAAAGGTTCCCGCGCTGATTGAGCAGACAATTCGTAAAACTTTTCTCCGCGTATTTTCCAGCCCGAACGGGTGCGAGTCCATTCCTGTTCTTTCAGGCCTCGACTCTTCAGGGTTTCTGAATAAAATTCCTGTTCAAAAAACACCAGCGGATTCCCTTCTTTCAACACTAGCATTTTGGATGAAGTTTCAAGATGGGGTTCAGGATGCCGGGCAAGAAACCTTTTTTTCCTGATCTGGGACGGGTTTTCAGTTCCCAAGTCCTGGTAATAAGCCAGGTGGCCTTCTATGTCCATATTTTCCCAAGTGGTTTGCCAGCCTGTGACCTGTTCAAAAAGGTCTGCATGGTCCTCCAATCTTTCTGATGGAAGCGGTATTTCAGGAATGTTTTTTCCCTGGACTTCCGGCTTAACCCGAGTAGCGCTTCTTGTAAGATTCCACTCCACAGTTTGATTTTTTAAAATACTTCTTGCTGTAGCCAGGTCAATAGCGGAAACCTGCTCTTCCAGGTTTTCTATATCTAATTGCACCCCTTCCTGAATGCCGTTGATATTACCAAATATGAATTTATCAATATTATGCATCCAGATAGCGATCGCAATCTGGGCCGGATGGTAATTGCCAATCTTCAGTTTTCTGGAAATCGAAAATAATCCCTCTCCTTTTTTCAAAACATACTCCTTACTTGAGAGAGGCAAACTTTGTACAATTTCCGGACCTGTTTTTTCAACCAATGTGGAAGTTACTGTATTCGGGGTGGCGGACGGAGCCGTTTCCGTTCCTATAACATCGGCCTGGATAGGGCTAACCGTTGTCAAATCGGGAAAGGATCTGGGATGGGCCCAGATAACGCCGGAAAGGCGCCTTCGGTGCATAACCTGGGCCTTGGCAGGGACAGGGACGATTACTTCCGGGGACGAAACCTCCGACTCCTCAGGGGCAACTTTTGCATCTTCATTTGGAGCCTTTGACTCGGGGGTTCTGGAAGGGCTTTCAGGTCCTGTGGCTACAGCCAGCTCTTTGGGGGACACTTCCTTTGCAAACGGTTGTGTCTCTGCGGGCTGTAAAGTCTTTTCCTGACCACCCAGAGGCTCTCGCCGGGGTTCATTATTGGGCAATTTGGGGGAATTTTTTTTATTCCCGCGGACATTCAGGGCCAGGCTTTGCTGAAAGTCCACGGTTACCAGAAAATTTTCCAGTAAGGTTCCCCCATTATGGATGGCCCAAACCACAAGGTTGAACGAAGGAAAAAATAAGGGGTTGTTGGAGCGGATTTGAACAGTTTTTCTTAGTCCTCCATCGGTTGGGACAAGGTCAATAACCAGAGCATCGATAATATCCTGCCTATCAAGTCCCAACTTGTTATAGTCGCTCACGTTCCCCAGACCCACTTCTACAGGCCCGTCAAAATCTAAATTTATTTCAAAAGAAGCATTAAATTTTTCCCCAAATTTGCTTTGAACTTGAATTTTGCCAATGGAAAACGCAATAACTTCAGGCACTCCGGCTATAACCCAAAGAATTCCAATCAACAGGACTCCATATTTAGAAAAAAACTTCACCTCAATATCCCTTTCTTTCTAACCCCTTGGCCGTGGCAGCAGATAGCAATAACCTTCTACCTCTTCGGGGCATGCGTGATGTCCTCTTCATTAACCTTCATGCCCCGTGATATTTCACCTTAGCTT
>CATMOP010000204.1 GCA_950072225.1 uncultured Nitrospina sp. | reverse complement strand
CTTGGGGATGATCACTACCATTCGAAGGGATTTTGAGAAACTTGAAGAACTGCTTGGGGATTGGAGAGCCGACGGTGAGAAAGCTGTTGACAGAATCATTCTCTATATCGACGATCTGGACCGTTGTCCGCCAGAATGTGTGGTCAATGTGCTTCAGGCGGTGCACCTTCTTCTGGCCACCAAACTTTTTATTGTTGTTGTAGGAGTCGATGCTCGGTAGCTCGAAGACTCTTTGAATGAAATCTACGCTCCATCCCAGATAGGGAACGCGGGCGGTCAAGTGGCTACTCGGAAACATTTCGATGCTCAAAATTATCTCGAAAATTTTTTTCAGACCCCTTTTTCCATCCCCAAAATGAATGAGGATGATTTTCCTCAACTCATCAAGGATCTTGTTAAAGGTACTCCTGAGAGTAAGCCCAGTGGTAGTGATAATGTCCCCGGTCCTGATGTCCCTGGTCCTAATACTGTCGACCCCTTAGTAGAAACCCAGAAAGAATTTTTCGATTTGAATGACTGGGAAATGAATTTCATGCAGAAGCTAGGTTCCTTCATCCAGACCCCGCGCCAGGGTAAACGTATGCTCAATATTTATCATCTTTTGAGAGTGCGGGCTGATGAGGAGAATCTATTTGATAGAGGGCGGCGTGGGATGAAAATATTCGAATTCAATCAATTCATTCAAGATAATAATGACGAGGAATACCGCATTGTTTTAATTTTGTTGGCACTGAATATTGGGTACCCTAAAATTGCCAAATACCTATTTCCCATTTTCCAGAACAGGTCTGATACTTGGGCAAAATTCAGGTTGGAAATCACTCCTGAAAAAAAATAATCTAAATATTTTTGAGCAGCCCGAGTTCCCACCTAATAGGGGTGAATGGAAGAAAGGTGTATGGTCGCAAGGTGAATGGTCACAAGAGGAGCTAGAAGTCCTTTTCAAAACTTGCAAAGCTTGGGACAAAATTTCTGAAAAATATCCTTTGCCTTCTGACATCCGACTTTATCGGGATTGGGCTAAAGAAGTGGGCCGGTATTCCTTTCACTGGCACTTGGCTGAGTAAAGAGTAGAAAGTTTGCTCCCCTCTGGTGTGCAGTAAATGCAGGTATTGAGTTTTTCAAGTCACACAAAAACGGTGTAAGGATAATCTTTGGATTCTTTTAGGGCCATTTCTTCCCGTGTCGGGGCAAGGCCGTTGACCACGCCAAACAGGCAGGGGCAGTCATACCCGAGAAGGACTTTATCCTCCCGATGAAGGGAATTGAAATGCTCGGGTTCTACCAGGAATGCTCGATTAAAGAAGTAGTTATTGATGAAACTGCCAAGGTATACAGATTTGCCTTTTAATTCAGGAAGGTGTAACAATTTTTCCTGTAAACTGTCATGGTTGTAGTTAAAAGAAAAACGTACTAGCACATCATATAAAAAACAAAAATGGTAGGTGTTCATATGATGCCAGCATGACTTCTCGTTTAATCCTAACTTTAATATTTTCAGGATTTCTTTAAGGGAGTGCAGAGAATTGATTTTTCCCGAGTTGGGGTAGAACTGTCGGAAATCCTCTCTCCGGTACGTCTGAGGCTGGTGTTCAATGAATGACAAAATTTCCTCTTCCTGGCTGAGGGCTACTTCAATAAAATAACGGGGATCGAAACAGGAATTGTAGTCCGGATCCGGGCAAGGGGACGGAATCGGCTTGCCAGGCGAAAGCGTGTCATAAAGATTGTTTTTGAAAACCAGCATTTGAAAAGTGTCTTTTGAAAAGATTAGACTAACTATTATACCCTAATTGTATAACCAACTTTAGGTCTCTAACTTTCAAACAGGAGATATGAAACCCTTGGATAAAAACATTTACAACTTTGAAGCCCAAACCATTGCGGGTGAGGCCATCAAATTTTCTAAGTTTCAGGGAAGGGTTTTGCTGATTGTCAATGTGGCTTCCGAATGTAGGTTCACCCCCCAATATTCGGGGCTACAAAAACTCTATGAAAAATATCGGGACCAGGGCTTGAGTGTCCTGGCTTTTCCCTGCAATGATTTTGGCACCCAGGAGCCAGGGTCCGATGAGGAAATTAAAGATTTTTGCCAGAAAAACTACCAAGTGACGTTTGACCTTTTTAGTAAGGTGTCTGTTCTGGGTCCCCAAAAACTGCATCTTTACCAATATTTGTATGGCTGTAGATTGGAGCATCAGGGAGGAGGGGGAGTGCGGTCTCAATTATTTGCACTGGTAAAATGGGTGTTATACCGGATAAAAGGAAAGCAGGTTCCTGGGAAAAATGAGGCGCAATGGAATTTTCATAAATTTCTAGTTGGAAAAAATGGAATCCCCGTGGCCAGCTTTTTGAGCGAGGTGGCCCCGGATTCCCATGTCCTGATCCAGAAACTGGAAGAGGAGTTGCAAAAATAAAATATCAGTTATTACTAACTGAGAGGTCGAGAAAGTGATTGTTTGCAAGATAAAGTCATTGCAGGTTGCCTGAGGAAGTTTTTAGTAAATTTTATCAAGAGGAATAAGGAGTTTCCGAGTTTGTTATGAGGCGGACTTCTTCTTCAGCAGGGATCAACCGGTTAATTACTCCAAACAGGCAAGGCACTGTAAGTTTTAAACGAACTTTTTCATCAGGGGGAATATTATTGTAACGTTCGGCATCCATTAAAAAGGCAGTCCCGGAAAAGTAATTCTCGAGAAAATGGTCGAAGTCAATAGCTTCACCCTTAAGCTCGGGGCATATTTCGTTTCTTTGCTCCGGTTCCGAATAGCTGTAATCTTCAAAAGTTCCATGCAGGCTGTCAAAAAGATAAGTCATATGATAAGCATTCATTGTGTACCATTGGTTCATGTCAACCAGTCCCTCCAGGAGGGTTCGGGAAAAGGTATTGAGGAGAGAAATAGTTCCAAATCTTGATGCGTGGGGAAATAAAATTTTAAAGTGATTTTGGCCTTCCTGCTCAGGAAGCTGTTGAAGCCCGTAAAAAATTTCTCGATCGGTTGTCAAGGACCTGAAAATAAAATCATGAGCATTCAGGTTTTGCTGGGTACTATTTTCAGGGTGACAAACGGATGGTTGTTCGTAGATATTTTTTTTAAATACCAGCATGAACAGATCCAATCAAAATGACTGAAAAAATAAAAAAATGTAGCAAGTCCATTTTCAATGGGCTTTGAATTTAGCGATATCTAAAGTTTATCATGGAAATACAAGCTTAGGAATATTTGCATGCCAGAAAATGAAGCTTCATTAAGGAGTGAACTGAGTCAATTGCTGGAAATTTCCCAATTGGATACCTATTGGGAAATGGTTACCCAGTATCGCCAGGGGCCGTCTAAAATCCAGAACTGGCATTCAATTATGACTCCCGATTCTGGAAGCCTGCCTGATTTTTCCAGTCTGCCATCCCCGGTTGACTCCAAGACGGCGCGCCAATTATCAAAGCTTGTTGTGGGTAAGCTCAATGGCGGTATAGGAACCAGTATGGGTTGTGTTGGGCCCAAGTCCCTGGTGATGGTGCGGGACAATAAATCTTTTCTGGATTTGATTTTGGAACAGATTGAAGAACTGAATCAGAAATGGAACCAGAAAATTCCTCTCCTCTTGATGAACAGTTTCTACACGCATGAGGAAACCCAGGCTCATTTGAGTACCCTGGAGTTTTCTTCAGAAATAATCGGTTTTCAGCAAAATAAATTTCCCCGCCTGCCGGGATTCCGGTTCGTTAACCACCATGGAGCCGATCCTGGGGGATCGCTCTGGGATCGGCTTGCCCCAACGCCGAACCAGCCGTGGGCCGAGTTGTTTTTGCTTCGTTTGGGTGACATAATATCCGTTACTCTCGGCGGCCCCGCTCCATAGGGCGTTCAAGCCGCCGGTATATCCACGATTCAATAAAAACGCGATTCAACAAGCCTGGGGACCGGATAATGCGACTTTCATGCACGCAAGAGAACCTGAGCCGGGGGCTGGCAGTGGTGGGACGGGCGGTGGCCACCAGGGCAACTCTGCCGGTGACACAGAACGTTTTACTCACCATCGATCAGTCGATGCTCAAGCTATCCGCCACCAACCTGGAGATCGCCATGACCACCTGGGTGGGCGGGAAAGTGGAGGAAGAAGGGGCTATCACCGTCCCTGCCCGGCTATTGAGCGAGCTGGTCGGCTCTCTGCCCAGGGAAGAGATCGAACTGGAACTGCAACCGGGCACGGGAGTGTTGAAGCTGACCTGCGCCAGAGCCAAGGCCAACATCCACGGCGCCGACGCCGCGGATTTCCCGCCGATCCCCACGGTGGAGGAGGGCATATCCGCCCAGATCGACCCTCAGGTTTTGAAGTTGGCCATCGCACGAGTCGCATTCGCCGCAGCCACCGAGGAATCCCGTCCTGTATTGACCGGGGTGGAAGTAAAGCTAGAGGGAGACAAGTTCAGTATGGCCGCCGCCGATGGTTTCCGGCTGGCTGTTCAGCATGGTCCGCTGGTGAAGCGTGTGGACCAGGAAACGAAGGTTATC
>CATMOP010000203.1 GCA_950072225.1 uncultured Nitrospina sp. | reverse complement strand
CGATACTCCCCCTATCATCATGGTTGCGTAATGTTTGGCTTGCATCCTGGCCCGAAAAATATCTCCTCAGTGAACTGCAATGCGAAAAAATCTGGGAAGAAATCATAAATCAGGACTCGGCCCGCCTAGATCTCCTTCACTTGCAGGGAGTCGCCAGCCAAACCAGCAAGGCTTTTTCTTTGCTTCACGAATACCGCCTGCCCCGAGATGCCAAACTCTATGAACAAACCGATGAGGCGAAGGCCTTCCTGAGGTGGACAGGGAAATATGAAAGCCGCCTTTCCTCGCTGGGGGCTTTGAACCCCTGCATGCTCATGGATGCAGTGAGAAACTCCATGCAGGAGGGAGAAATACTCATCCCTCACTCGCTTCGAATACGGGGCTTTGAAGAACAAAGTCCGCAATTGAAATATTTTCTCGGCTTTCTTCAGGAAAAGGGAACCCGTGTTGATTTCCTCTCACCGGTACCGGACCCTGAAACCCTTACGCAAAGGATGGAAAGGCTGAATGACGAAAACGTAAATGTCGGGGAATATGAAAACCGGCAGGGCGAAGCGCAAGCCTGTGCCTGCTGGGTAAGGTCAATATTTCAGCCGGGAAAACGTGTCGGCATCGTAGTACCGGAACTGGAAAAATATCGCACACTTCTTAAACGCGAGTTGACGGCGGAACTGGTTCCTGAAACCATTTTTAGTCTAAATGACCAGGATTTACCCTTTAACATTTCGTTAGCTCCTCCCTTATCCCAGGAGCCCATGATCAAACTGGCGCTGGACCTGTTGAATGTGAAAACCTCCACCGTTCCCGTTAGCACATTCCTGTCCATCATCCAGAGCCCATTTTTTGGCTTTGCTTTTCCACCTACCAGCGAGATATCAAATCTGGAGCGCAACCTGAGAAAAAAAAGAGTTCTCTCCATCCCTCTCGAACGATTCCAATTAATTTATGGCAGTATTCCGCAAGTAAACCAATTGGCAGAGGGTTTAATATCCTGGGTTCAGAACAACCGCAAGCTAATGCCAGGAAAATGGGCAGAGGAACTGTCGGAATTTTTGAAAACCGCAGGTTGGCCGGGGAAATCGGCACCAGGCAATGATAAACAATCTATTTTATCGAAGCGGCATCAGACTTTTGAAGCCTGGAAAGATTGCTTGAATCAACTCTGTTCCCTGAACCAGATCCTGGGTCCCATACCCAGGCTGGAAGCTTTAAACCATCTGACCCATATAACCCGAAACAAACTTTTTCAGACCAAGACACCGGAGCATTCCATTCAGGTGATTGGTCTCCTAGAATCCTCCGGAATGCAATTTGACCATTTGTGGGTCATGGGTTGCCAAAGCGAAGCGCTCCCCGCCCATCCTGAACCCAATCCTTTCATTCCCTATGAGATCAGGAATAAATATTCCATCCCACGTTCCAACCCACAGAGAGAATTGAAATTTGCGCAGCAATCCTTGGATCGCCTCTTGATGGCCTCACCAGATGTTCATTTCAGCTTCCCCCTGCACGAAGGAGACATGGACCTGGAAATGAGCCCTCTCTTAAAACGATTTCCTGAGGCTGAAAAAGTGTCTTACCCCTCCAACCGAATCAAAGATCAAATTCGGAACATGAACGCATTGGAGAAATTCACGGAACCCACATTTTTTCGAGTTACAAATTCCGAAGAAAACCAATATGAGACACATGGTATTTCGTCTGGATATGCCCTGATCAAAGATCAGGTGGATTGCCCTTTTCGTGCTTTTGCCCGCCATCGTTTGAACAGCGAACGCTACCCGGCTCCTGAAATTGATTTTGACAATCTGGATCGCGGAAACCTGATCCATAAAGCCCTGGAACTATTCTGGGACAAAACGCGCAACCTGAAAAATCTTTTAGACCTCCAGAAAGGCCTCCTGGGAAAACGCATTAAAGAATGTGTGCAGGAAGCCCTTGAAATAGTTTCAAAACGCACTGCCGGCCAAACACAATTTAACAAACTTGAAATAGAACGAAACGTGCGCGTCATCCATGACTGGCTACTCAACGTAGAGATGGAAAGACCCGAGTTTAAAGTGCTTCACAGCGAGGAAAGCATTTCCATAGACCTTTCTGGACTTAAACTTCGATTACGGATCGATCGCATTGATGAAATCCCCGAAAAAGGTTTGTTATTAATCGACTACAAAACTGGAAGAGAGGCGAAACCGGCAGAGTGGTTTGCAGAAAAAATACGCGCCCCACAACTGCCGCTTTACGCGGCGGCCAAACCTCCTGTCGGCTTGGCTTATGGACACTTGGCACTCGGCAAACCGGAGTTCAAGGGCACCGCCCTTTCCAGCTTGCTACTGGGGAAATTTAAAAATTACGATTTCACCAAGGAAACCGAATACTCAACCTGGGAGGAACTACTGGAGTATTGGAAAAATAATTTGAATCGTATAGCCGATGATTTTTTGCGGGGAAATCATCAAGTTTTTCCTATCAACGAGGGAGAACCCTGTCGACATTGCGAGTTCAGCTCCCTTTGCAGGATAAATAAAAGCGCAAATTTGGAAATCTCGGAGGATGCCCTTTGATACTTGCTGACGAAAAAATAAGAAGGCAAGCCTTGGAACCTGACCAGTCCTTTATTGTCCAGGCTCCGGCGGGATCTGGCAAGACCGAATTGCTCATCCAGCGTTATCTGAAACTATTGGGGCTGGCAAACTACCCGGAAGAAATTTTGGCGATGACGTTTACCCGAAAAGCCGCCGCTGAAATGAAAGAAAGAATTCTTTCGGCCCTCACGGAAGCCCAAACCCCCACTAGCCGTGGAGGCAATGAGCAAGGGCTCGTTGAGCCGGGAGGAGCGATTGCTAGCAGTAAAAAGCCATTGCAAGCTACCAGCGGAGGTTCTCCGCGCCCAGAAGAAAGTCATCACAAAATCACCTGGGAATTGGCGCAAAAAGTTCTTGAGCAAGATCGTTTGCGAGAATGGCAATTGATGGATAATCCCGCTCGTCTGCGAATCGTGACCATCGACTCATTTTGTTCCTCTTTAACCCGTCGCATGCCTTTATTATCCAGGATGGGAACAAATTTAGACATCCAGGAAAATGCCAAAAACCTTTACCGTGAAACAGCAAGAATCATCCTGAGCCTGACGGAAAACGAGACCAATCCCTATGGTGAGCTGGTCAGAAATATTCTGCGGCACATAGATAACTCCAAGGAAGACTTCATAAAAAGAATCGTCCAGCTTTTGGAAAAAAGAGACCAATGGATGATCTCCTTTTTTGACCCGCGTGATAACCTGGAAACACATCCTTTGAATGACAGCGCCCGGCAAGACCTAGAACAAACCATGACAGGTTTGATTCAGTCACGCATGGGCGAATTACAAGACTTGTTCTGCCCGGAAATCCAACAGAAGATATTACAGATCGCCAACTACTCCGGCAGGAATATTGATAATCCGTCCCACCCATGCGCCTGTCTTGCAAATCTCCTGAGCTTTCCGGACACCACAATCGACAGTCTGAAAATCTGGAAAGGGTTGGCTCATCTTTTTTTGACCCAGGACAAACTTCCTGCCTACAGGAAACAAGCAAATGTTAAGTTAGGTTTCCCTCTAGGAAAAAATGATGAAGCCAAAAAAATGAAAAATGAGTTTGTGCAGTTGGTGGACTCACTTCAAGAGAACCCTACTCTTTTGCCTGCCTTGGCCAGAGTAAAAAAACTTCCTCGGGGTCATTTCACCGACAGCGAGTGGGATTTGCTTAAATCCACCATCCGCCTTCTGGCAGAGATCAATAAAAGTCTGAAAAAAGTTTTTTCATCCAGGCAGATTACGGATTTCACAGAAATTTCTCTTTCCGCCATCAATGGTCTGGTTCATAAGGATGAGAATGGGCAGGAAAGTCCCACTGATTTACTTTTTTATCTCGATTGCAAAATCCATCATTTTCTGGTGGATGAATATCAGGACACCTCTTACAAACAGGAAGAGTTATTGCGTAAACTCACCGCCGAATGGAGCGATGAGGATAGCAAAACCCTGTTCATTGTTGGCGATCCCAAACAATCTATATACCGGTTCAGAGATGCCGAGGTAGGGCTATTCATCAAGATACAGAAACGAGGATTGGGGTCTTTACCTTTAAAGACCCTGTCACTGGAATCCAACTTCCGTTCACAAAAAAAACTAGTGGATTGGGTCAATGCCTGCTTTCAGAAAATATTTCCGAAACATAATGATCCTGATCTGGGAGCTATTTCCTATACCAAGTCGTCAGCGGTATTGCCAGAAAGCAACCACCCCGGAGTGGTGTATCACCCTGTACCACACCAGCCGAACAGGCAGGCTATTGCCGAGGAAGAAGCTGGGAAGATCACACATCTGGTCAATGATCTACAATCCCGGCATCCAGACAAGAGCATCGCAATTCTGGTCCGAGGGCGAACTCATCTTACTTCCATTGTGAAGCATTTCAACGAATCAAATATTCCGTTTAAGGCTGAAGCCATCGACTCTCTTACCGACCGGCCGGCCATTTTAGACCTGCTTTCCCTGCTTCGGGCTCTACGTTTTCCTG
>CATMOP010000202.1 GCA_950072225.1 uncultured Nitrospina sp. | reverse complement strand
AATGATAAAAATTGTCAATTTTTATCATCTTCCTCAAATAAGTGTCCATCTGTGGTTGCTTTTACTTGTCCCAGCTAAAAATATCCCTCCACGACTTTTTTGCGGTCAGGATTGTGGCAAGGGATTCTTTCTCATAAACGATGGGGTATTGTCTGAGGGTCACAATGGACCCGTCAGACGGCGCAGTGATCTCTTCCAGTCGTTTGCCGCTGTATAGGTCCCTGATTTCCCCTATCTTTTGTCCCTGTTGGATGGGGCTACCCACCTTCACTTCTTTCAGAAACATTCCTGCTGTGCTGGCAAGAACGGCCACTTCATCTTCCGGCTGGTAAAACCGGGTTGGAGTATTTTTATCAGGCTTTATTTTTCTTCTGTCTTTCAGGATTTTCTCCGCAACCATAAAATTTACGATGCCTTGGAACAGGGTTTCGCATTGTGGCAGGTTTACGGTTCGAGGTGATCCGGACGACAGGGTGACGGCTACCATGTCTCGCGAGTGCCATTGAGAAAACAAGTTGACCTTGGGAGATTCATTCAGTTTTCGTACAGTTTCTACTTTCAGATCGCGGGCCAATTTTTTGATTCTTCCATCCAGCTTGTAGGTCTGGATATGCGGCGCATCTTCATAATGCGGCGGAGCGGATTGCAGGATAATGCCCCAGTAGGAATCGGCGGTATGCTTCAGCACAGTTGAGGCCAGGGCTTCGGTGGTTTCGCCTTGCGGGTTTCCGGGGAAAGCCAGGTCCATATCCATGCCGTCATACGGCCATAACCGGGAGCCGGATTGAATGGCGTTCAGGTTGACCACCGGGAAACTGATGACCTGGCCTTTGAGGATGTAGTTGGGGTCACTGCCTTCGACCACATTGTCGAGAAACTGGGACAGGCGTGAACTGAGGACCATTCCGTTCAAATGGTCCCCGTGCAGGCCGCTGACGATGGCAAGGGTTTCGTGGCCGGATTTCCCCCAGGTGTTTTTATAAAGGGTCAACGGGGCACCGAACGGAGTTGGAATGGAGAGGACTTTTTCTTTCATGGCTTGAATGGTTTCTCGGTGGCGATACGGGCCAGCGGCGCGCCTTTCCCGGTCAGGGGGTGTTCCCGCAGGGTAAATAGTAAGCCGAAGCAGGGAGAACGGATTTCTTCCCGTACCTGGTCAGGGCCTATCAGGTCGCCGATTTTATCTCCTTCTTTCAACATTTGTCCCACTTCTGCCTGTTTGACGAATAATCCCGCATTCTGGGCTTGGATCATGGCAACATAATCGGGCTGCACCAACCTGGGGGGTGCGACTTCTGCAAGGGGTTCGCCGGAATCGATCGTCCCAGTTTGCCGGAGCAGGTTTAAGATGCCCAGAATAATCTGGTCGCAATAATTTTTGTGAATGCGCAGGCAGATTCCGCTTTCAATGACTAGAGTGGGAACTTTGGCCTGGTTCAGGTTGTAACCCAAAGTGGACTCGAAAATCTCTGCATGGGGGTGGACCCAGACCAAGTCGACATTACAAAGTTTGGCCAGTGGAACCAGCTTTTTTTCAAAGTCCTTGATAATGCGGATTTGTGGCAGTTCCATCAGGGGGAGATTGCTGGCATGGAAATCGACTACCAGATCGGAGTTGGATTTTAGATCTTCCAGCAGGGTTCTGGAGGCCTCAGTGACCAGAGAAAGAGCGTTTGTTTCACCAAAGGTGCGATTGATGTCGACGGAAAAAAAGGGCCACAGCCGGGTTCCCGTTTCGAGGGCCTGCGGGTTTACTGCCGGGTAAATATGGACTTCTCCTTTAAAGGCATTTTGTTCTTCCAGATTTTTTAGGGTTTCCATCAGCCGGTGGCAAATATACAGTCCTTCCAGTTCGTCGCCGTGCAGTCCGGCAACCAGCGAGACGCGCTTGGCCGGTTTGGCTGATTGCGCGGGGAGAAATGTATGCCGGATGATTTCAACCGGAGGGCCGAGGGGGGTTTGAATGGAGAGGATGCATTGGCTTTGCATGGAAAGGGAGGATCAGGCGGATTTGTGTTTTTTAGGGGAAATTTTCATAGTGTCGATTTTTCTTTTAAGGGTGTTGCGATTGATGCCCAGTGCCTTGGCAGTTGCGACCTGTTTGCCGGAGTACTTGCTTAAAAGAATTTCAAAAAGGTGTTTTTCAACTTTTTGAATGAGAGTTTCATAAACCGTTCCTTCTTCTGAATGGTTATGGATAAGAAAGTCCTGAATCAACTGGTCTAGGCGTTCATCCCATTGTCCGTTATCGTCGGTAGTATTGTCTTCCTGTAAGTGGGGGGGCAGGTGTTCCGGCAGGATGGGGCCGGAAAGAGCCAGCATCAAGGCGCGCTTGATCACGTTTTCAAGTTCCCGGATGTTTCCACTCCAGTGATAACGGCTCAGGATGCGCTCGACATCGGGGGAGAGATAGACCTTGCCGTGCGAAAGCGTTTTGGCGTAACGATGAATAAAATGATTCGCGAGAAGGGGCACATCTTGCAACCGTTCTCTTAATGGGGGCATATCAATATGGATGACGTTGAGGCGGTGGTACAGGTCTTCGCGAAACCGTTTCAGGTTCATCATGTCCTCCAGGTTCTGGTTGGTTGCGGCAATGACCCGGACATCAACGGTGATCGGGTTTTTCCCGCCCACCCGGTAGAATTCATTGTTTTGCAGGACGCGGAGGATTTTGGCTTGCAGGGGCAGTTCCAGATCGCCGATTTCATCGAGAAACAGGGTGCCTCCATCGGCCTGTTGAAATTTCCCCATTTTGGTTTCTATGGCCCCGGTGAAGGCGCCGCGTTCGTGACCGAACAGTTCCGACTCTAAAAGTTCGCGGGAGATAGCGGCGCAGTTGATGCAAATAAAGGGCTTGTCTTTGCGGTGAGAGTATTGATGTAGCGTGCTGGCGACCATTTCCTTGCCGGTTCCACTTTCCCCTGTAATCAATATGGGGAGGTCGGAGCCTGCGGACTGGCCAATGGTCTTGAAGATTTCCTGCATACGTTTACTCTTGCCAATAATCGCGGAAGTGGTATCCGTGTCTTGCGTGCCGGCTTCCTGGTTTTGGTTGGGCAAGGCTGAGGCAGGCGCAGAAATGGACCGGGCCGTTTCTACCTGATCGATCAAACGGAAAATTTCATCGAAATCAAACGGTTTGGTGATGTAGTCGTAGGCCCCGAGCCGCATGGCCTCAATGGTATTGTTCATGGTGTCCTGGGCGGTCATCATCACCACTTTCAAGTCGGGGAATAGCTTTCGGCTTTGTTCGAGAAGTTCCAGTCCGTTGGTTTCTTCCATGAAAATGTCCGAAAACATCATCAGGTATTGGTTGTCCGCCAGTTTTTTCAGGGCCTCCTCCCCGGATGAGGCGGTGTGCACGAGGTAGTTTTTCTTTTCGAGCCCTTTTTTCAAGACCCAGAGAATGTTTTTCTCGTCATCCACGATCAGGATTTTATTCTGCTTTTCTGTCATGTTTCTATCTTATCATTTCTGCCGGGTGGGAAGAAATACTTGCACCGTGGTGCCCAAACCTTTTTCGGAGGTGATTTTGATTTTCCCATGATGGTCTTCAACGATTTTCAGGGAAATGGCAAGTCCCAAACCGCTTCCCTTGGTTTTTGTGGTGAAAAAGGGGGTGAATAGTTTTTTCTGGGTTGGCTCATCCATGCCTTCTCCGGAATCGATGATTTCGACCACGATATTCTGTTGCGGAATGGGGGAAGAGGCAGCCTTGACCGCATACCCTGAACTGACCCGGGTGACGATCTGGATCTTGCCTCCCTTTCGGGATGCTTCAATGGCATTTTTGATGAGGTTGAGAAACACTTGCTTCAACTGGTCTTCATCGGCCTCAATGGGCGGCAGGCTGGGATCATAAATTTGCTCAAACCGGCCGTTTTTTCGGGTGAGGGTGTCTTTTTCGAGCATCAGGATTTCTTCCAGGACTTTATGGATATTGGTGTTTTCCATTCTCAGATTCAGGGGTCGGGTCAGGTCCATCATTCTTTTTACCATTCGGTCTATCCGGTCCACTTCGGAAACCACGACATCGAGATATTCCTGGTGCGATTTGTTTTTGATTTCCTGGCGCAGTAGCTGGGCCGACCCGCGGATGCCACCTAGTGGATTGCGGATTTCATGGGCCATGCCCATTGTGACGGCTCCCATGTTATTGAGCTGGTCTGCCGGCCTCTGTTGTTCTTCCAGCTCCCGGATCAGGCTCATGTTTTTGATCAGGATGACCACGCCTTGAATGGAATCGTCCGACTCCAAAAAGGGCGACAGGGTCAGATTGACCGGGAACCGGGAAGAGGGGGTGTTGCGCTTGCCTTTCGCCTCCACATCGTGGTAGCAGGCTCCGGTTACCAGGACTTTTCGGACTTTGTCGAGGACATGCGGTTGCCGGGGAAACAGTTCTTCCAAGCCGCGGCGGATGAAGGAGTCGCGGGACCGGTGAAACATCTCCTCCACGGTCAGGTTGCTCTCCTGAATGGTCAACGAGGAGGAAACGAGCAGAACCCCGTCTATGATGGAATAAAAAATATTCTGGTGCAGGTGTTCGGGGTCGTTCATTGTGCCCGTTCCAATTTATTTAGAA
>CATMOP010000201.1 GCA_950072225.1 uncultured Nitrospina sp. | reverse complement strand
CTTTTTTCATATCTCCTTTGGCGTCAAAAATCCTGACCTCAAAAAACATAACGCGCCCTGCCTCCAAAAAAAGTCCGCAATGCCTTATTTTTTGGTATCCCCCTTCTTACAAAATAAACCAAAAAATAAAATTTACCCTGCAATCGAAATTCACCATAAAGTTAAATCCAATGATTGTCAAGCAAATAAAGCTAAATTTTTCAATAAGTAAACACCATTCCTCCTAATACGAATAAGAATTACCCTGCTATTCTTGAAAGGAAAACAAAAATTTTGCCCTTAATTAAATAAATGTTCATAGGAGTTTTTGAGGAAAAATAACAATTTATTAAGTTAAATTATTTCAAAAGGTTAAGAAAATTTCCCCTTTATGGTTTTTACTTTTCCCCTTAAGCTCATGAATTTTAATGTAAAACTCACATCGATCCCGAGACTGGGAAAAGCCGGTTTTCCATTGACTTTCCCCAACCTATACCCTATGTTTACACTAAGTTTTCAGGAGTAGTCTGATGTTCCTCTCGTTGCCATTCCACCTTCCTTTCCCGACTGCGAAACGATGATACTATTGGGACTTGATGCTTCCACGCCTAAAGGAAGTGTGGCCCTATTGATGGATGGACAAATTATTGCCGAGTCTGTTGCCTCTTCAACGTTTTCTGACCAGCTTCTGGTTTTGATGGACGAAGTTTTGGGGAAATTGGACAGAGGGCTTGAGGAAGTGGATGGGTTCTGCGTCACAACGGGTCCCGGGTCTTTTACCGGTCTCCGGGTTGGGGTCAGCCTGATCAAAGGATTGGTATTGGCCACAGAAAAACCTTTCTGGGGAATCAACACGCTGGAAGCATATGCGAATTTGGTTAAACCCGTTTCCCAACCGATTTTCCCAATTCTGGATGCCCGGAAGAAAGAGGTCTACACAGCAAGGTTTAAATATACAAGTGAAAAATTAGTCAGAGAAACCCCAGACCAAGCAGTTTCTCCTCAGGAATTATGCGACCTGACGCAGGAACCCACGATATTTTTGGGTAGCGGTGTAGGGCCTTATAGAGAATTTCTTTCCTCACGGTTGGGAAACAAATTTATCGATCAGGCCCCGGTCAAAAACCAAACAATTGCCGCCAGCGCAGCTCAACTTGCCTTCAACCAGTTCCAGGCAAGTCCCTGTTTTGATCTGGATGCGCTGACCATCCATTATGTCAGGAAATCAGAAGCCGAATTAAACAGCAACATATTAAATCAGGAGGTTGTGAAGCATGGACATTAATCCCGCTTTGCTTGAAAAAGTCAGTCAGGAAAATCCGGAGTTTCGTGAGCTTTATAAGGAACACTCTTCCCTCAAGCTAAAAGTTGATGAATTCAACAAAATGAAGCTCATCACTCCCGAACAGGAGATGGAAAACAAAAAACACCAGAAACAAAAATTAAGCTTAAAGGACCGCATGGAAAAAATTTTAAGCCAATATAAGGAAACTATTCACTAACCTTCCACCCACCCCCCACCTGAACAATACGAGCATATGAAAGAAAAGTTACTCGCCCTGGTTGAGGAGAAAGGCGATCTTCCTCCTCTTCCAGAAATCCTGATCAATTTGGAAAGAAAGGTCAATGACCCGGACTGCGATGTTATGGAAATATCCGGCATCATCGAATCGGAACCCGTTTTGTCGGGCCGCCTGATCCAACTCTCAAACAGCGTCTTGTTTGGGGGAGGTCGGGAAAACACCGAAGACCTGAATGACGCAGTGATGAGGCTGGGTGTAAAGATGGTGCTTGATATGGCCTACTCCCTGAAACTTCCAGGTCTCTTCAGCAAACCCAAAGGATTCAACCAACTCCTCTTCTGGACTCACTCGCTGGGGGTGGCCTATCTCACTCGCTCCCTGGCTTATATGGTCAAGATCTCCCAAGAGGAAATCGAATTTGCCTACCTTTGCGGATTGATGCACGATATCGGAATTGTTGTTTTTGACCACCTGATTTCTGAGGAATACAAGGAGTTTCTGGGAACAATAAAATCCTCAGATATCACTCTTGCGGAAAATGAAGCGGAAACCTTCGGTATCACCCATGCCGAGTTGGGGGCCCGGTTCATCGAAAAGTGGTGGCCGGTTTCACCGGGCCTGGTGGAAGCCATCCGCATTCACCATGATTCACCAGGAGAAAGCGGCAACATTAAACATATTGCCCACCTTCTCGCCACCGCCAACCTTCTCGCCAACCAGAACGAGTTCAGCAACGGCATTGTGTCGGAAGACGCGGCACCCCTGGAATACGGTGTTCTCGACAAGCTGGACATCGACTCCGAGGAGCTGGAAATCCTGATTGAGAATACTAAAGAAGGTCTGGATGCCGCTAAATCTCTCCTTACGACTAATGGCTAGCCACTAGGCGTGGGGCCAATGAGCAATAACACATTAAACCGTAAACACGGTTGCCCGCAAAGTACTGATATTAATTATTACCAGCGGAGGTTCTCCGCCCACTAGGCGCCGGTGAGCCGCCGATGGCAAATTGCAATAGCTTTATTTGGCAATCAAAGAGTTATCTCGGCTTAATAAGCCCTTGCCATTTGCCTCCCCTGCGAAAGGGCTAACGAGAAGTTGAAACAGAAACTTCATGGAAACCACTTTCTTCGCAGGAAGGATATCTCCGATCACACCCACCAGAGTCTCGGCGAGAACTCGATTCGTCGATAGGCTTTTCAAAACCCTGTTGCAAAAAGGCCGATTATAAATCAGCCATTGAAGAACCCGGCTCAACAAAAACTTTCCGCCAAACTCTTCCTGCCTCCTTTTGTCATAAACGGAGAGAAAATTCCTGGAAAAATTCGAACTTTGAAATCCGGCATGAATTACCTCACTCGCTATTTGCGAGCTTCTTAATGACAGGTAGATACCTTCTCCGGTAAAAGGGTCGATAAAACCCATCGCATCCCCAACCAGGACCAGTCCGCTACAAGGAACCGGTCTGACCGCGAATGCCAAAGATTCCACCGAACGCACAGGTTCCACCCGTTCCGCGTCCTGAAGCATTTCACGGCGGCGGCGGTTTTTCATCAGCACACGATGATAAAACGTTTCCGGCTTTTCGACCCCTTCGACCTTCTCGACTCTCTCGCAATCAAGGACAGAACGGTCCACCACCAGCACCACATTGGCCCGGCCATTTCCTACAGAAGAAATTCCCGTATAGCCCGGTCGGCTGACATGCATATAACAATAATCATCCGGCAGTCGCACACCCTGCCAATGTGCCGAAAAAGCAATCTTGCCATTGCCTTTAGGTTCCTGTTTTAAACTGAATTTTCTTAAGGATACCGCGTTGCGTCCCCCGGCATCCACAACCAGTTTGGCCTTCAGGGAAAAGGAAGTTTTGTTTTCGTCCCAGCCATGAACCCCGGCAACGCAACCGTTATCGAAAATAAAATCCGTCACCTTATGTTGTTCAAAAACCTTCACACTGGTGCTTTGGACCTTCTTTATAAATAGCGCATCCAATTGAAAACGGGGAACAGACAAACTGCTCGGCCTCAAGCCTGTCTCCGTGGAGACAGGATAATCCATCTCCAACTCGGCGCTTTCATAAGAAGAGATCGCTACCCCTTTTAGTCGTTTGGGAACCAATGCCTCAATGGAAGCAAGCACACCCAACTGCTCAAGAATGGGGTCGGCTCCCGGACTGATAAATTCCCCGCACACCTTGTCACGAGGGAATTTCGCCTGGTCACAAAGCGCAACATCATAGCCACGGCAATTGAGATCCAGTGCCATGGCGCACCCCGCCGGCCCACCGCCAATGACAATGATATCGAAAGTTTTCATTGTCCGTCTTTACGTCCCACTAAAGCAATCCGGTAAGGAAAATGGCGGTGGATTTCGAAAGGGTCCATTTCGGCCTCCTGGGCCAGTTGGCGGAACTCTTCCGGCGTGAAGGCGTTCATCACCGAAACAGGTGCGTCAAAACGGGTCAGTCGGTTGCGGGTAAAAATCCGCGTCAACAGGAATATGGCCGCATGCGCGATGCGGCTCCGGTGCAGATCATTGACCACCACGCCCAACCGTCCTGCCTTGTATATCGCCCGCAAAATCATCACCGCCTTCTGCCAACTGAAATGATGCAGGGACAAGGAGTTGACCGCCAGATCAAAACCCGCCTCCCGAAACGGTAATGCAAGAATATCGCACTGCACCAGCCGGATCTCCGGAAAGAGGGCAATCTCCTCCCTGGCAAATTTCAGCATCTTGGCGTTGATATCAATGGCAGTAATATGAATCGGCACCCGCAACCGGCGCGCCAGTTTGACCAGAGCTATCGGTTGATCGGCAGACCCAGTGGCCGCGTCCAGCAGCGTAAACGGATGATCGCTTTTATGGGCTTTGAGAAAAGGTTTCACATGGTGGAGCAAAACCCGGTATCCGCTTAAATAGCGGTTGACCGTGGCAACATCTTGAAGGCTGTCCCGCACCTCTTCATAAGGCGCTTCATCCAGATCCAGCAGCTCATCTCTCAAATTTCGGGGAGGAAAAAAAAATGATTTCATATCACTCGGCGTGAGGCTGTGCTATCCATCCTAAGCTTTCATGCCCCG
>CATMOP010000200.1 GCA_950072225.1 uncultured Nitrospina sp. | reverse complement strand
GTTCACCTATATACGTTTGTATTTTTATGCTCTAGGCACTGGAATTTGAATTTGGAAAAATTAGACAACATTGCATAACCGCTGGTTTGCAAAAAAGACCATTGCTTGTCTCCAATTGAGTGAGTAAGAGGTCTTTTAATTAACTCTTATAATTTTTTTCATAATCAATGAACATAGGAATATGGATGATTAAATGCGGGCTTTGATTAGGTAGGATCGTCGAAAATTCATGCGAGACGTTCAACGCTGGAAATCAGCATGATACCCCATCGGGCATAATAAAAGCTTAGAAAGAATAACACTGCCCTCAGGCCAGTGGATCCTAAGGAGTTCCACAATTTACCTTAAAAAAAGGGTTAAAATTTATGATTTGCTTTTATTTATTCAGGTGGGTCCGAGATAATATCCTGATTGAAAAGAGGATTCGATTGGTTTTCGTTTACCAATTCGACCGCGTACTCCACAAGGAGAGGAAATTTTCCAGGTAATGGATAAACACGAGTCATAAAGGTTGGGCCTTTAGGGGTGTGCCATTAGGATATTACTGACTGATTGGTTTCAAAAGCTTCGAACGTGGGGTATGCTTCGCAAGGAGCTTTGCGGCCATGCATGATTTCATAGCATTTCCGATTTTCAATCGGGCCAAACTTCTGCTTAAATTCCTTTGTTTGCCCAAGGGACAGTATAATCCTTGGCTTGAAAATGAATTAATTCCTTTACTTGGAAGTGGGGATCACAGAGTCCATGACTTATACAGTAGAACATCATCTGGGCATTATTTTTCCAAGCTATTTATCCGGATATTGCGGTGACACGCGGGTGCGTCAATTGCCACAATGGCCACCCCCGCAGTCCGAAAAAGGATTTTGCACTGGACGATATGATGGGCGGGATTCTGGTGAGTTTTCCGATCAAATAAAACCTAAATCATCTTTGAAAAGGCAACAGCAAGAATAAAACAGGTTCATGCCCTGTAAGGGGTGTCTCGATTCCAGATTGCCTGGAACTGTTCAAGAAAATCGGGTTCCATTTTGGTGGTGCCAAAGATATTGACTTGCTGGTAGGAGTTGAAGCCGTGAAAGTCGCGGCTACCCGTTATGATCAGGCCAAAGCTATCAGCCAGATTGATGAAATAAGGAACGGTACCCATTCTTTCGTGATAAGGATAATGGCACTCAAGGCCCAAAAGCCCCATCTCCTTCAACTCCTCCATTAAAACCGGGGCGTTTTCGGGTAGCCTACCCTTTTCGGGACAGATAAGGGAGTAAGACCGCTCGCCCGGATGAGCCATTACCGGCACGCCCCCGCTTTCCCGCACCAAGGTGATGGCAGTTTGTACGTCCAGGTTTTCCCGCTCAACATTATATTTAACCAAGTACCTCTCAAATGCCTGGCCCGTATTCGAAACGATGCCAAGCCTCACCATCTCACGCGCAAGATGCGGCCGGGCGAGAACCCCTTCGGCCGCTCTTTTCACATTCTCAAGTTTCAGGGCCCCTCGATACTTTTCCGGGATCACCCCGTTTACCCGTTCAATCAACTGGAGCATGCGTTTTTCCCGCGTTTCGGTCATTGTTTTTACCCGATCTTTAAGTTCGGGATTGAGGGATTCATAATCCTTAAAATAGGCCAGCAGATGAATATTAAAATCATGGAATTTTACGGTGATTTCTATGCCGGGGAAAGCGGTAATTCCCGTTTCCCCCGCAGACTGAAGAAATTCCGGAATGCCCTCGAAAGTATCGTGGTCGGTCAGGGACAGAACAGAAACCTCATTTTTTTCCGCAAGCTCAATCAGTTCCGAAGGCGAAAATTCGCCATCGGAAAAGATGGAATGCATATGAATTTCGGACTTGCGCATTGGCATAAAATAACCATTCCAATTTCTCTGTATACTAGCGGGTTTTCCAAGTATTTCATAACGAAATGCGATACCTTAATGCCCATGAAACAAATGGTATTGATTTTTATGATGTTTATAGCGGGGTGTCCTTCATTGGAACGGAGCGAAACCTCAACGGCAAAACCCCGGGAGGTTCTCATTGTATACACCGGCAACCTGCTGGCGGAACTGAAACCTTGCGGATGCTCCCAGGAAGAAGACCAGGGCGGCATTGAGCGGCGAATGCAGTACCTCAAAGATATTCGGAGAGAACACCCTCACATTTTGCTTGTGGATACCGGCGACCATTTTAAGGAGCCCACACGCCAGGGGAAACTGAAAGCCGAAACGCTTCTTACCGCAACGGAACAAATGGAATATGATGCGGTCGCTCTGGGAGACCGGGATCTACTTTATGGCTCCAAATTTTTAAAGGATCGGACGCAGATTCCCTGGATTGCGGGAAACCTGATGATCGATCATTTTGAACCCGCCCGGTCACGGGTGAAAATATTCCCAAACGGATTAAAAGTGGGCATTCTGGCGGTGGCAGACCCTGGCTTGTTTTATGGTCATATCAGTCTAAGCATTGAAGACCCTAAACAGACCGTCTTGAACCTGATAACTCCTATGCGTGAAACGGAAAAGCCGGACCTCATCGTTCTTCTCACCCATGCTAAACGGGAATCAGCACTGAACTACCTGAATCTGGAGGGGGTGGATATTGTGATCAATGGGCATATGGACACCGATTCGGATGACATTGATATGGCACCGGTGCGGAAAGATGGGAGACTTTTTGTCCAGTCCTCACCTCGGGGACAAAAAATGGGAGAATTGAGGGTGCAGATTGACGCAGATGGCAACAAATCTTTTAAACATAACCTGGTGAAACTGGATTCAAGTGTAAAATTTGACTCTGAAATGGTAAAGTTATATGAACAATATAATGAAAAAGTTGAAGCCATATTCTTCGAGACCCTGGCGGGAAAGCGGAACAAGAGCAAACAATCCGTTTATGCCGGGGAGACCGTGTGTAAGACCTGCCATCCGGCAGAACACTCGGTCTGGTCGGGATCGGGTCACGGCCGGGCTTATGACACTTTAAGGAAAATCAACAAGGCGTTTGATCCGGAATGTCTCGTTTGCCATGTGGTCGGCTTTAACATTCCGGGCGGCTTTATCAGCGAATTAGATACCCCTGGCTTGAAAAACGTTCAATGCGAGATATGCCACGGTCCTGGTCGGGACCACGCATCGTCCCCGGAGTCGGGCTTTGGGAACCAAGCCACAGAGGCTTGTAAACAGTGCCATGTAAAAAATCACAGCCCGCGTTTTAATTACGCAAAATATTGGCCAAGAATCAAACATTGACGAATATTTATTTTAAAAATACAAGGAGTGGTTCATGAAAAAGGTTTCCGCTGTTTTGCTGGTGGCACTTTTCTTGTTGCCTGGATGGGCGCAGGCTGATGAAAAAATTCGCGGCAAATATGAAGTGATTGGTGACATAAGCAAACTCAAAGATGTTAAAACTATCGAGATGACCGAGTTTTTCAACTATTCCTGCGGACATTGCTACCGGTTTCTGGAAACTTCCAAACGTCTGCACGCCCGGTTCAAAGACAAGCTTCATCATAAAAAATTTCCCATTTATTGGGGCAACCAGACGGCATACCCGGCCATGGCTTTTTATATCGCCGATGAACTGGGAGTGGAAGAGGAATTTACCCATGAATTATTTGATACCAATTTCAAACTGAACATCAATATTTTTCAACCCAAAGTCATCAAGTTTCTGGCCCGCGAGTTCAAAATAAGCAAGGAAATGACAGAGGGCATGCAGTCGGCTTCCATCAAGGCTAAGACCGACCATTCCCTGCAAATGGCAAAGCAGTTCAAAGCCAATGAAACACCAACAATAATTATTAACGATGTCCTGAAAGTGGCGCCGAGCCTCACCAATGGTAGCGTTGATGAGATGACAGACAATCTGGAAATAATTTTTGCAGACATTTTGAAGAAGAACGGTTAGTTTTTCAGGCCATCTGTATCCACAATATCGATCCTATTCTAAAAATCTAAAATGAAACGAAACTTCCGAAAATATTCGCTGAGCCTGGTGGTAGGACTTTGGGCTCTCCTATGCCTGCCTCCAGTCAATACTCTGGGTCCAGCCAACTTCCAGGGAACGGCTGCTGCGGGTTTTTTCAACAATGACCTGGAAACATTTGAAGAGGTCATTGATGAAGACACCGCGTTGGTGAGCCTGTCGCATATCATGTATAAATCAAGTTATATGTATGATATCGCATCTATAACGAAGCTTGCCCATCGATATGGCGCACTTATGTTATGGGATTTTAGTCATTCCGTCGGTGCGGTTCCTCTAAATTGTCAAGACGATGGCGTAGACCTGGCTGTGGGGTCCACTTATAAATATTTGAATGGTGGTCCGGGCGCCCCGGCGTTTTTATATATTCGGGAGAATCTTCAATCGCAGCTTGTAAACCCGCTATCCGGGTGGTTCAGTCATAAAGAACAATTTTTATTTGATCTGGATTATGTACCAGCCAATAATATCAATCGCTTTCTCACGGGCACCCCCTCAATTATATCCCTTGCACTCATAGAACCAGGTGTAGACCTCATATTAGAAGCAGGGATAGATAAAATAAGAAAAAAAGCGGAGAGCCAGTCTGAATATATGATCGAATTATGGGA